>JADFUO010000476.1 GCA_015222115.1 Bacteroidota bacterium
CCTTTATAATTCGGTATCAAAAATAAAAACCTTTGATGTTAATACCGAAAGAGGTCTTTTTACAAAATTTTATATCAATGAATATGCAAAAAGTTTAACTGTTGGAAGTCCTGAACTTCCTGTTAAAAGAGTTCTGATAGAAATTCCGGTTGGGGCAAAACCGGTAGTTAAAATAAATAGCTTTGAGGTTAAGGAATTCAAACTATCTGAATTTGATATTTCAAACAAAATAATTCCGGCACAGCCGCCACGATCAAAAAGCGAAGATTTTCACGAATTTATATATAATGAAAATGCCTATAAAATTAACTCGTTTGGCGATGAGGAATTAATAACAGTTGATATATTAGGATTTATGAGAGGTACACGTATTGCGCGATTAAATATAGCTCCTGTTCAATATAACCCTGTTACGAACACCATAAGAGTTTATGAAAATATTGATTTTGAAATTGATTTTGAAAATGCAGATATTAACAAAACTTTAGAATTAAAAAAGAATTATTACTCACCATATTTTAGTGCAATAAACAATCAACTTTTAAATTACAAAGAGATTTCCGGCAGGGAAAATTTCATGAGATATCCAATAAAATATGCAATTATATCCGACAGGATGTTTGAAAGCCAGTTACAACCTCTTATTGAATGGAAAATAAAAAAAGGTTTTACAATAGTTGAAGCATACACTGACGAGCCTGGAGTTGGAACAACCACTCAGTCAATCAAAGCATACATTGAAAATCTTTATAATGCCGGCACACAGGAAGACCCGGCCCCTTCATTTGTATTATTTGTTGGAGATGTCCAACAAATACCTGCCTGGAATAATGGAAATGGTGCTACCGACAGGAACTATTGTGAATTTACCGGTGATTTGTTCCCTGAAATTTATTACGGAAGATATTCAGCCCAAACAACTGCTCATTTACAACCTCAGATAGATAAAACTTTAATATATGAAAGATATACAATGCCTGACCCTACTTATCTTGATGAGGTAGTATTAATAGCCGGTATGGATGAATATCATGGCTATGACTGGGGAAACGGACAAATAAATTACGGTACTATAAATTATTTTAATGAAGACCATGGAATATTATCGCACACTTATCTTTATCCTGCATCAGGAAGTAGTTCCGCTCAAATAATTCAAAATATCAGCGAAGGTGTTACTTTTGGAAATTACACGGCTCATTGTAGCCCAAACGGATGGGCAAACCCTTCTTTTACGATTTCCAATATTTCAAGTTTACAAAATCAGGACATGTATGGATTGTTAATTGGTAATTGCTGTTCGTCAAGCGAATACCAATTAAATGAATGTTTTGCCGAAGCTTTGCTCAGGGCTGAGAATAAAGGAACAGTCGGTTATATAGGTGCATCCAACAGTACTTATTGGGATGAAGATTATTATTTTGCTGTTGGAGTAGGACAAATCTCTCAAAATCCTCCTCCTTATGAAGAAACCACCTTAGGAGCTTATGACAGGGCGTTTCATGATCATGGAGAAGAATTCGGTGAATGGTATGTTAGTCAGGATGAAATGGTTTTCGCAGGTAATCTTGCTGTTACAGAAGGTTCACCGGGACTCGCTCAATATTATTGGGATGTTTACTGCTTAATGGGCGATCCGTCATTAATGATTTATTATTCCGAACCTCCTGTGATTGCCGTAACTTATCAGGAGTTAATGCCTCTGGGCTCAACATCGTTCACTGTTACAACAGAGCCATACGCTTACGTGGCAATTTCAATAAATGGAGTTTTGCATGGAGCTGCCCTTGCAGATCAGGATGGAATTGCAGAAGTTCAGATAACTCCTATTACAATCCCCGGAACTGCCGATGTTATTGTTACTAAGCAAAACGGTGAACCCTTCTTTGGTACCGTGCTTGTTGCAAATCCTGAAGAACCATATATAATACTTAGTGATATAGAAATTAATGATGAATCCGGGAATAATAACGGATTAGCTGATTTTGGAGAAAATATAATTTTAAATGTAGAACTTGAAAATCTTGGAAATTCGGATGCAACTAACGTATCTGCAACAATTTCTTCTGATGATTCTTTAATTACAATTACTGATAATTATCATGAGTGGGGTAATGTTGCAGCACATTCAACTTCTATGAAGGATAGCGCCTTTGCTTTCACAGTTGCCGAACTGATTCCCGACCAACATCTGGTAACATTTAATATGGATATTGAAGATGAAACAAAAGAAACATGGAATACAGAATTTACAATTATTTTAAATGCACCTGTGCTTATTATTGAAAATATGATTATTGATGACAGCCAGACAGGAAATAATAATGGAAGATTAGATCCTGGAGAAACAGTTGATATTAAATTTAGAAATAAAAACACAGGTCATTGTTTAGCAGAAAATACAATTGCAACTCTGACAACTGCCAGCCAATATATTACAATGCAAAATACAACTGACACACTTGGAACATTAGGATTCTTCATGCCAATTTATGCTGTATTTACAGTTA
>JADFUO010000477.1 GCA_015222115.1 Bacteroidota bacterium
CTTAAACCATCTTTAATTCCAATGGAAACGTTTTGTGCAATTAATGAATTGACAAAAAATGATAATATAATAATAAATATTAATCTACTTTTTTTCAAGCTGTTAAAATTTTATAAAACTGACAGTATAATATTATATCTCTGATGATGGAATTTTATTATTATCACCCGTTGATCCGTAAAAAAAACAAGGTGCGAAGGTATAATAAATTTTGTTTTATCACCTTTTTTTTAATAATAAAATTCCTTTTTTTTTGTTTCTCCTCCTTTTCCTTAGCCTTACGACTGAAAGGAATCCGTATGGAGCCTCAGCCTTAGCCTTTTTCAAATATTTTCTTAATAAATCAACTGCTTCCTGTATTGTGGAAGCAATTCCTCAAACTTTTTAAGTGTCTGCTCCAGCGATAGATATGAATTACCTCCAGCAGCATTCCTATGTCCACCACCTTTAAAGTGTTTTTTGGCAAATTTATTTACTAAAAATTCTCCTTTTGAACGAAAAGATAATCTTATTAAATTTTTCCTTTCAATAAATAAAACTGCAAAATTGATGTTTATAATAGAAAGTGGGTAATTTACAACATCTTCAGTATCACCAACCTGATAATTAAACTCTTTTAAATCATCAGCCGACAAATAAATATATGCTGTTTGGAATTCATTTAGTACTTTTAATTTTTCGGTTATACAGTATCCAAGTAATCTTAAACGGTTTTCGGAAAAAGTATCATAAACCAAGCTGTGAATATGTTCACCATTAACACCCAATTTTATTAATTCAGCAATAATCAGATATGTTTTTTCATAGTTGCATAAATAGCTAAATGAGCCTGTATCAGTAACAATTCCAACATAAATACATTCGGCAATTGTTTTATTTATAAGGTGTTTTTCGCCTAAATCAACAATAAAATCATAAACAAGTTCTGAAGCAGATGAAGTTTTTACTGTTGAAATAATATAATCAAAATTATCTTCGGGTTGTGGATGGTGGTCAATTAAAATCTTTATTGCATCGGAATTTTTTAACGACTCCGAAAACTTCTCCACCCTTTGAAATGAGTTAAAATCGAGACAAAAAATTATATCAGCATTATTCAATAATTCCAGCGCCTTTTCCTGTTGATGTTCATAAATTAAAATCCTATTACAATTGGGCATCCATGCTAAAAATGCAGGATATTCATTAGGAATTATCACGCTAACATTATGGTTCTTTTGTAATAAAAAATTATACATTGCCAGTGAAGAACCAATTGCATCCCCATCAGGATTGAGATGAGAAGTAATTATTATGTTTGACGGTTTGTTAAGGAGTTCCTTAACTTTTGAAAATTTAATGGGTGTCAATTGATTTTTTTATTTTTTAAATAAATTGTGTTATTGTGTTATTTTTCCACTTTTAGTGGCTTTAATTTTAAACTTTATTTAAAACTAACAATTTGGCAAAAGTATTAATAAAATTCACAAAATATTCAAACGAAATAAATAAAGTATTATTTTTGGGCAATTTAAAATTAAACTTATATTAAGAAAATGGCAGGAAACAGAACATTTACAATGATTAAGCCCATGGCAGTAAAAAACGGATTTGTCGGACCTATAATGAACAAAATTCATGAAGGTGGATTCAGGATTGTTGCCATGAAATTTTTAAAGTTATCACTTGAACAGGCAAAGGAATTTTACGCTGTTCATAAAGGAAAATCATTTTATGACGACCTTTGTGTATTTATGTCCTCAGGGCCTATTGTTGCAGCAATACTTGAAAAAGAAAATGCCATTGAGGCATACAGAGAGCTTATAGGAGCGACTAACCCTGAAGAAGCAGCCGAGGGTACTATAAGAAACTTGTATGCAACCTCTACACAAAAAAATGCTGTTCATGGTTCTGATTGTGATGAAAATGCAATAATTGAAAGTAATTTCTTCTTTTCGGAATTTGAAAGATTCTGATTAAAAAAACATGTGTACACTTAATTTAAAACGAAATGGTGTTAGGTTTTTAGACAGTCTGACGAATTACGATTTACCGCCAAGCGTCTTATGTC
>JADFUO010000478.1 GCA_015222115.1 Bacteroidota bacterium
AACATAGTAATAACCGCAATTTTAAGCTCCGTAGGAGCGAAATATAAAACAATCTTATGACAATAATTAGCAGCTCATTTTAATTTAACCGGACATCAATGGATAAAAATAAATAATATTCTCATGACTTTACTTAAAATATCAACATTAATATTATTTTTTATAAATTCTTATTATCAAATTTGTTAAATAAAAATTTAAATTCTATTTTTGCACCCCATTTTAAATAAGGAATAAATTCAGATAAGAAATAACCAACAGATGGATACTTTAAGTTATAAAACAATTAGTGCAAATAAAAAAACCGTTAATAAGGAATGGGTTTTGATTGATGCTGAAAATGAGGTTCTTGGCAGGCTGGCATCAAAAGCTGCAAAACTTTTAAGAGGGAAATACAAACCTAATTTCACACCTCATGTTGATTGTGGTGATAATGTTATTATTGTAAATGCCGAAAAAATAAGACTGACAGGTAATAAATGGACAGATAAAATATATATACGACACACAGGTTATCCCGGTGGACAAAAGTTCAGCACACCCAAAGATTTATTAGCTAAAAAACCTGAATCATTAATTGAAAAAGCAATAAAAGGAATGCTCCCGAAAAACAGGCTGGGAAGCGACCTTTTCAGAAATTTATATGTTTATACAGGACCTGAACATCCGCATCAAGCACAAAAACCAAAAGAAATCAAATTAAACACAATTAAATAAATATGGAAGTTGTTAATACTATCGGCAGACGAAAAACTGCAGTCGCCCGAATTTATCTCAAGGAAGGAAAAGGTAATATTATTGTAAATAAAAAAGATTATAAAGAATATTTCCCATCCGCTTCATTACAATATGTAATTAATCAACCTCTTGAAATTACCAAATCAACAAATAAATACGATATAAAAGTAAATCTTGACGGTGGCGGGCTTACCGGACAGGCAGAAGCACTTCGCCTCGCAATTGCACGGGCTATGTGCAAAATTGATGCAGAAAATCGTGTTGCACTTAAAACAAAAGGTTTATTAACAAGAGACCCAAGAATGGTTGAACGTAAAAAACCCGGGCAACCAAAAGCACGTAAAAAATTCCAATTCAGTAAACGATAAATTTTCATAACTTATGGAACGAGTTTAGTATCTAAATTGCTAAGACTCTCAGTTAACAGGGACTACTTGGCAATTGCTAATAATGAATGTAAACAAATAAATTTAATTAAATGGCAAGAACAAATTTTAATGAATTGTTAGATGCAGGTGTACATTTTGGACACCTCAAAAGAAAATGGAATCCCAATATGGCTCCATACATCTTTATGGAACGTAACGGAATCCATATCATTGACTTATACAAAACAGCAGCAAAAATTGAAGAAGCAGCTTCTGCTCTCAAACAAATTGCAAAATCAGGTAAAAGAATACTTTTTGTTGCAACTAAAAAGCAGGCAAAAGAAATTGTAGCTAATCATGTTAAAAGAGTTAACATGCCTTATGTTACAGAAAGATGGCCCGGCGGTATGCTTACAAATTTCGCAACCATACGTAAAGCTGTTAGGAAAATGACTTCAATTGATAAAATGATCAATACCGATACTTATAAAAATCTTTCCAAAAGAGAACGGTTGCAAATAACACGTGAAAGAGCGAAACTGGAAAAAAACCTTGGTAGTATTTCCGACCTTAACAGATTACCTTCAGCAATTTTTATTGTTGATATTAATAAAGAACGTATTGCTGTTGCTGAGGCAAAAAAACTTAACATCCCTACTTTTGCTATTGTTGACACTAACTCTGACCCAAATTCGGTTGATTTTCCAATACCTGCAAACGATGACGCTTCAAAAGCTATTTCGTTAATTACAAGTATTATGGTTAATGCTATTGATGAAGGTTTGGTTGAAAGAAAATTAGAAAGAGACAAAAGGATTATTGAAGAAGAAAAGGAAAAAGAAGAAATCATTAAAATACAAACAGAATCTAAAACTTTAGAAGAACCTGAATCAGATAAAAAAGCTCCTGAAACAAAACCGGCAAAAATTAAAGATGAAGTAAAGGAAGACTCCACAAAAAGAGTAGGAAAAAGACCCCGCAAAATTATTTCAAAAAAAGATACTATTAAATAAAATATAATCATTTGTAGAACTGAAAAATTAATTAATTAAGATGAAAAAAATAACCGCAGCAGACGTAAATAAATTAAGAAAACAAACAGGTGCAGGAATGATGGATTGCAAAAAAGCACTTGTTGAAAATGATGGTGACTTTGAAAAAGCTATTGATTACCTGAGAAAAAAAGGACAAAAAATAGCCGCCAAACGTGCCGACAAAGAAGCAACTGAAGGTATTGTTTTGGCTAAAACAAATACTGATAAAAATTTTGCAGCAGTCGTTATGATAAATTGTGAAACCGATTTTGTTGCAAAAAATCAGGATTTTATTGACTATGTAAATTCAATTGCTGATCTGGCTATTGCCAAAACACCTAAATCAATTGATGAATTGAAATCACTTGATTTGAATGGCAGAACAGTTGAAGAAAGTCTAAGCGATCAAATGGGGAAAATTGGTGAAAAAATCCAAATGTCCAATTGCGCATTTATTGAAGCACCGATTGTTTTTGCATATAATCATCATGGTAACCGTTTGGCAACAATACTGGGTTTTAATAAAAATAATGTTGCAGATATTGAAAACATCGGACATGAACTCGCAATGCAGGTAGCAGCTATGAATCCCCTGGCTGTTGACAAAGATGATGTTGATGAAAAAATCATTAAGCGTGAAAAAGAAATCGGAATGGAACAAGCGCGCCAGGAAGGTAAACCTGAGAACATTCTTGAAAAGATCGCTTTAGGTAAATTAAATAAATTTTTCAAGGACAACACTCTTTTAAATCAGGATTTCATCAGAGATACTAAAAAAACTGTCAAGCAATATCTTGCCGAAACAGATAAAGAGCTTAAAGTGACTGTTTTCCAACGATTGATGTTGGGAGAAAAATAATTTTTTTGACATAAAAATTAAAGAAAGAGAGGACATTGGTTCTCTCTTTTTTTTATATATTTTGTTCAGTATTGTATGGGATTGTTTTATATTCCGACTTTTCTCTACTAATAATTTTGTCTAAATATTATTTTGATATTCATTGGGTAATACTGTTGTAAACCGCGAAGCGGTATAACAATAATAGCCACAGGTGAAACCTGTGGAAAATATACGTGTATCAACAACTCCAAAGGAGTTGAATCAAAATAAATATTTTTCATCAAATTCAATACCGTGTTCGTTTAATAGTTTTATGTATTCTTCGCGGAAGGTTATTGTTTTATGGTGTGTTTCCTGTTTCTTTATATAATTGACTAATGCTTCTTTTTCTTTTATGGAATAAGTAAAGGCACCATAACCTTCTTGCCATGCTTTAAAAGCGGGAAACAAGCCTTGTTCTTTTATCCATACTGATGAGGATACCTTTATGTCCTTAACCAGTGATGATAGTGCGATAGTTGGATGAATATGCGTAGCAATGTGTAAATGATCTTCTACTCCGTTAATTTTGTATAAAACACATTTTTTGTTTTTAAGTATACCCCAGATATATCTATATAGTTTTTCACGATTCTCATTTATAAGTGCTTTTTCTCTATTTTTCGTTGAGAAAACAATTTGATAGAGTATTTGGGTGTAGGTTGCCATATTAAATAAATTTATTGAACCCTATGCAGGGTTCTTATTATAGCTCCGTTTGTTTCCGTAAGCTTCGCATACGGTTATTATTGTTCAATCCCTTCGGGATTTTTGGCTTAGTTTACATTTATCTCCAGCACATCAAAAATAATATTTAGCCTGGTTTTTCTTCTTAATACCAAAAATGAAAATTTGTTCCAGTTTTTTATTATTCTTTTTGTTTTTCTTTTATTTTGAGTTATTTAATAAATTAAAACATAAAGATATGAAAGAGTTTGGTTTTGGTATTTTTTTACAAAAATTATTTGTTTTAATAAAGCATAATTTTAATTTTGTATAAACAATTTATGTTCTGTCTCGAGTACACGGGATTTGTACAAAGTAATATTTTTACCCCGAGTACTCGTGGCTGAATATTAATTAGTTTAATAAAAGTCTAACGAGTGATAGACTGCAATATTGAAGTCTATTTAGTAGTTATGCCAGAGGAGGAAATACCTATGGGATGGTCTATCCAATGCAATGTCACAAGTTGCAAAGCTTACATGTGGGCGACAAATATTGTTGATCTTATAGACAATCATACTGACGAAAACGGCTGGTTTGTTTGCAGTCAATGCGGTGCTAGTGGATTTATAGAAAAGTCATTCGACTTACAGGAACCAGGATACACATGGGAACTGTTCTTACGTGGAGCAATACGTCTTGGTGACAGAGATGATACCTATCAGCCATTTGTTTTCATGGTTAGTTATGAGCCAAATGAAAAAGCTAATTACATCTGGTTTTCATATTACAAAGACTTACGAGAAACTGGTGGTCGTTTAAAACTCGGCTATGGTCCCGGTGGCCCTCCAGTCTTGAGAACAGAGCAATTATTGTCATTACTTCGGCAGCTCTATGACCTTGACTGAGTTGAAAAGGAAGATATATTGAAATTGTTGGCATAACAACCGCATCAAGACGGACTGGCAAATCCGCTGCGATCCTTTGCCAGCCAGTTATGCGGAATGTTAATCTATAAATCTACTTTAGTTTTCATTCATAAAAGCAATTGGGCATAACTAATTGCTAACTACAATAGATGATAATAATTATCCTCCAAGAATCTGTTTTACTATTGCTGCAATAGTTTTATTATCTGCTTTTCCTGCTAATTCTTTGGTAGCCATACCCATAACTTTGCCCATTTCCCTGATGCTGCTTGCACCGGTTTTGGAAATTATTTTTTCAATGATCTTATGAAGTTCTTCTTCGCTGATTTGTTCGGGTAAATATTTTTCAATTATTGATGCCTGAAATAATTCAACTTCAGCCAGATCATTCCGGTTTTGTGATTTAAAAATTTCGGCAGATTCTTTGCGCTGCTTTACCAATCTTTGAAGAAGTGACATTTCAACTTGCCCGGGAATCTCACCTCCGCTAATATCTTTTCCGGTTTTAGCCAGTAATAAAGCAGATTTAACAGCTCTCAATGCATCTAATTTTTTCTTATCTCTTGCAAGCATTGCTGCTTTAATATCATCATTGATTTTTCTCTCAAGAGTCATGATTATTCTATTTAAAGTTAAAATGTTATTTTCAAATTAATTTTAATAATGAAGATATATAGAAGGATATTATATACACAATTACGAGTTACGAGTTTCGAGTTACGAATTACGAATTACGGGTTACGGGTTACGGGTTACGGGTTACGGGTTACGGGTTACGAATTTGACCATGCCTGAATAACGTTGACCGTTTTTAACCTTTTTTTTAATTATGTAATAGATATGTTGACTTTTTCTTTTTTGCT
>JADFUO010000056.1 GCA_015222115.1 Bacteroidota bacterium
CCACCTGAAACTTTTGATTTACGTGATGTAAGCGGTGAAAATTATGTAACATCAGTTAAAAGTCAACAAGGGGGGACGTGCTGGACACATGGAGCTATGGCAGCAATGGAAGGTAATTTGTTGATGACCGGAGCATGGGCAGCAGCAGGTGAAACAGGAGAACCGAACCTTGCAGAATACCATCTTGACTGGTGGAATGGCTTCAACCAGCATAATAATGATGATATAGATCCGCCAACAGGAAGTGGACTGGAGGTTCACATGGGTGGCGACTATATGGTAACCTCCGCATATTTATCAAGATGCGAAGGAGCTGTTCGTGATATTGACGGACAATCGTATGATGATCCTCCTGCAAGGCATTTAGACAGTTACCATTATTATTATCCGAGAGATATTGAATGGTATGTTGCAGGCGAAAATCTTGAAAACATCAATATTATTAAAAATAAAATCATGTCGGAAGGTGTAATGGGAACATGCATGTGTTACAGTGGCTCATTTATTAACAATGATTACAATCATTATCAACCTCCAAGCAGTTCACTTCTTCCAAATCATGCTATTGGAATTATTGGCTGGGACAACAACAGGCAAACACAAGCACCGCAGGACGGAGCATGGCTCTGTAAAAACAGTTGGGGTGAATGGTGGGGCTATAACGGATACTTCTGGATTTCATATTATGATAAATGGGCTACCCAGGAACCTGAAATGGGAGCGGTTTCATTCCAGGATGTTGAGTATAGTACGTACGAAAAAATTTATTATCACGATTATCATGGAAAGCGTGATGTTAAGGTTGATTGTCAGGAAGCTTTTAATACTTTCACTTCAGTCTCAGACCATTATCTTAAATCAGTGAGTTTCTTTTGCGCAGTCGATAATGTAGATTTTACAATAATAATTTATGATACTTTTGAAGGTGGTCAATTATCAGAAGAGTTATCAACTATTTCAGGATGGGAAGAATTTACCGGACTTCATACAATTGATCTGCCAAGCCCGATTTCTTTAACCGAAGGACAGGATTTTTATATTTATCTTAATTTATCCGATGGCGGTCAACCTTATGACAGAACCTCTGAAGTTCCCGTTCTACTTGGTGCAACTGGAAGAGTGCTTGTTGAATCTGCAGCAAATCCTGAAGAAAGTTATTATAATGACGGTCGGGGTTGGGTAGATTTCTATTATTATGATGACCCTTCAGGATATGATAATACAGGTAATTTCTGCATCAAAGGACTGGCAGTTAATGATTCGTTAGTTGGGATACAGCCTGTAAATAATACTTCCAATTCATTGAAATTAAAACAAAATACACCAAATCCATTCAGCACTCAAACCCGTATAGATTATGAATTAACGGAAGCTTCAAAAGTTACATTAAATATTTATGATATAACAGGTAAATTAATAAAGACGATTGTTGACAGTTATGAACCGGCCGGAGCAAAAACAGTTATTTGGGATGGAAGAAATGAAAACGGTAAGATTGTTGAACACGGTGTTTATATTTATAATTTACGTGCTAACAACAAATCACAAAGCAAAAGAATGCTTTTTATGAATTAAAATTTTAATGAACAAGATTTTTAAAGGCTGTCCAAAATTAATGGGTAGCCTTTTTTTATGGAGTGATGGAGTGATGGAATATTGAGTCCACTCCGAAAAGTAATTTATTTTGGACTAAAGTCCATAAGTACCTAATAATCAATAGTCCCGTACGGGGTAAGTCAAATAATTGATATTATGGGCTTTAGCCCAAATATATCTCGATTAGTAGGTTTTTCGGAGTGGACTCAATGATGGAATGATGGAATATTGTATAATAATCCCAAACCTCAGCCTCAGCCTTAGCCTTAGCCTCAGCCTTAATAATTACTCTTCCCCAGAAAGTAGCTCCGGTCTTCTTTTTTTTGTTTTTTCAATAGCCTGCTCAAGTTTCCATTTACGGATTTCCTTTTCATTGCCTGAGAGAAGAATATCAGGAACTTTTAAACTTTTATAATCTCTTGGGCGTGTATAAACCGGTGGTGATAAAATATCATCCTGAAAAGAATCGGAGAGTGCGGAAGTTTCGTCACTTAATACTCCGGGTATTAATCTTACAACGCTGTCTGTAAAGACTGCTGCTGCCAGCTCACCTCCTGATAATACATAATTTCCGATTGAAATTTCTTTTGTTATAAGATGTTCACGGATACGCTCGTCAATGCCTTTGTAATGTCCGCAAAGTAGAATCAGATTTTCAAAAGTAGAATATTTGTTAGCAAGTTTCTGGTCAAGCAGTTCACCATCGGGACTTAAATAAATTATTTCATCGTAATTTCTTTCCGATTTTAATTTACTTAAACATTTATCAACAGGTTCAATCATCATTACCATTCCTGCCCCTCCGCCAAAAGCATAATCATCAACACTTTTATATTTGTTTGAAGTGTAATCTCTGAGATTGTGTAAATGTATTTTAACTAAATTTTTTTCCTTTGCCCTTTTAATGATTGAGTGATTGAACGGACCGTCAAACATTTCGGGGAATATTGTGATTATGTCGATTCGCATTTTGATTATTATTTAACTAAAAAACTACTATAATTCATAATAGTTCCTTCCTGAATATTGATTTTATCGATTCTTGCCCATGTCGGTCCGTTTTTACACCATTCAATAAATTCATTCAGATTTCCTTCTTCGCCTTCTGCTTCAATGTAAACAGAGCCATCTGATTGATTCTTAGCAAAACCGGATATATTGTATTTTCTCGCTGCCTGATTGGTATAATATCTGAAACCAACATTCTGAACTCTTCCTGAAATTGTAATTATTTTATTTTTTATCATTTATGGAGTAAGCCGTTTTATTATTAAATCATTAATTTTTTCAAACAGTTTAACAGGTGTATAACCACGCCAGTTAAAAGCATCAAATTTTCCACCAAAGGCAATGTAATAGTCAAGATTAGCATTTTCAAATTCCCTGAAAACATGCTCCCTGAAATTTATTCCAACTATCCATCCTTCTTCAATTTCATCAAACCATTCCTGGTAATAATCATTGTCGGATGAATGAAAATTCAGAACATTTTCTCCAATCAAAATAAACTTGTTAATTCCATTATCAATAAGCGGCTCAACAATATTTCTTTCAAAATACATGATATCGTTATACAGGGTGTCGTTCCATTCGCCCATTAGTTCAATAATACAAAAGCCCAAATTATAATCAGAGTAAAGAATTTTAATATAAAGCGTTGACGACCCCATTTCGTCCCACTGGGGATGAATCAAATAGTTATATATTGCATTTGAAAATTCAAATTCGCTGTATTTCTTGCCATAGAATGGGGATAATTCATCTTGGGAGGCAATATATAAATTTCGCCATGAATAATATGGTTCAATATTAAACATTTAAGATTCGGATTTTTTCTGACGTTTCATTTTTATTCCCCAACTTATCAAAAGGGCAAATATTATGAGACTTACTCCGAGCATGCCATATTCGGCAACTAAGTTTTCTTCGCCAATTATAATGTCGTGTATTGCTGCCCAATCAAGCAGTAATAACACAACAACGATTATTATTACATAAATTGTTTTCATACTGTAAAACTAATATATTTTCCTTTACCACTTAGTTTATTTCCCCGGTTTTTGTATGGAATACTAAGATCATTAAAAAGTTTTAATGAAAAATGCCTTAATTTGAGGGATAAATTTAATATAAATAATCAAAACAAAAACTATATTTTTGCCAATTCAAAAATTGTTATAAGTTATTTGTTATAAGTTATACGATTAAAAACATTATAAAACATATCGCAGCATAGCTACAAACAAATTAGCTTAAGTGATAGTTAATAAAAAGTAAGCAGTCGGCAG
>JADFUO010000479.1 GCA_015222115.1 Bacteroidota bacterium
CAATTTATCGGGATTGAAAGATTAACTAAAAAATAATTTAATTTAAAATTAAATTGATATTACCTGTGATTTTTGATTTGAATACAGATAATGACATTGAATAATTTAAAATGTTTTTAATAACTCTTTCGCTCGGTGAAGCATTTAAATAATCAATTTTTTGTTTTGGTTTATTAAATGAAAATTTAGATTCGTGAAAAGCGTAAAGAATTAAATCACTGAGAGTAAGGTTTTTTTTCATAAGCTATGGTTAAGATAATACATATATTTAACACATAGCTAACGTTTGAAGCAAGCAATTTATTTCATTAAGTATGTAAAATATTAATTGATGTGAAAAGATTTTAAACAGTTAGAATGACATCTTTTTGTTCAATAAGTTTGCGAAGATTTATCAACGCATAACGCATTCGTCCGAGAGCAGTGTTAATGCTAACGTCTGTTTGTTCGGCAATATCCTTAAAGCTCATTTCAGAATAATGTCGCATAAATAATACTTCTTTTTGTTCAGGGGGTAGTAAATTAATTAATTTCCTGACGTCCTGATGGATCTGTTGGGTAATAATTCTATCTTCAATTGAATCATCAGTAAATTTGATTGTATCAAATATATCAAAATCTTCGGAATTATTATCAATAACCGGTATTCTTTTTGATTTTCTGAAATAATCAATAATTAAATTATGAGCAATGCGCATCACCCATTGAATAAATTTTCCTTCTTCTTTATATGAACCGGCTCTGATTGTATTGATAACTTTAATAAAAGTATCCTGGAAAATATCATCAGCTAATTGTTTATCCTTAACTACCATAAGGATATAAGCAAATACTTTATTTTTGTGACGGTGGATTAATTTTTCAAGACTAGCCTGATTACCAGTTAAATATTTACCAATCAATTCCTTGTCACTAACAGACAGGACTTTCATTTGGCCTCCCTTTGTTTGTTAATATTTAATTAAAAGGGTAAATATTTATTCTATAATCAGTCCTCCTAAGATTATGTTATAATACGAGGGAACAATATTATAACGGTTATTATTATTTATTGTAAAAAATATTTCAGTGCAAATATAAGCAAATAATTTTAAAAAACAAATATTATTGATAATTTAGCATTTATTAACATTTTTTTTGAATAATGACCGAAAAAGTAATTGACAGATATAACGAAAAGAAATACATAATAATTAAAGGAGCTAAAGTTCATAATTTAAAAAATTTAAGTGTTGCTATTCCCAGAAACAAACTTGTTGTAATTACCGGAGTGTCCGGCTCTGGTAAGTCATCGCTTGCTTTTGATACTTTATATGCCGAAGGTCAGCGAAGGTATGTTGAAAGTTTAAGCTCCTATGCACGACAGTTTTTAGGTAGAATGAGCAAACCTGAAGTAGAATCCATAAAAGGTATATCGCCGGCTATTGCAATTGAACAAAAAGTAATTTCACGAAATCCGAGGTCAACAGTAGGTACATCAACCGAAATTTATGAATATTTAAAACTGCTTTTTGCAAGAATAGGAAAAACATATTCACCGGTTTCCGGAAAACAGGTGAAACGCCATACAGTCAGTAATGTAACGGATTTTATTTTATCATTAAAAGAAAATTCAAAGCTAATAATCCTTTTTCCATTAAAATTAAAACAGAACACTACATTAAAAGAACAATTGAATATACTGATACAACAAGGATTCAGCAGGGTATTTATTAACAATAATATTATTAGAATTGACGAAGTTTTAAAAGATATTAATAAACTAAATATTCAAAACGGGATTTTTATTGTAATTGACAGGCTGATAGTTAAATCTGATGATTTTGACCTGAGTTCAAGAATTGCCGATTCGGTTCAGACAGCCTTTTATGAAGGTGACGGTTCATGTGTAATTAAATATTTTGATAAAGAAAATTATAAACAAAAAATATTTTCCAGTAAATATGAACTGGATGGGATTACTTTTGAGGAACCGTCGGTAAATCTATTCAGTTTTAACAATCCTTATGGAGCATGTAAAGCTTGCGAGGGGTTTGGAAATATTATCGGCATTGATGAAGACCTTGTTATCCCGAATAAAAATCTGTCAATTTTTGAAGAAGCAGTTGCCTGCTGGAAGAGCGAAAAAATGAGCGAATGGAAAGATAAACTTATAATGAATGCATACAAATTTGATTTCCCCGTTCATAAACCGTATTACGAACTCACCGAAGAACAAAAACAACTTTTATGGACAGGTAATGAATATTTTAATGGGCTGAATGTTTTTTTTAAACATATTGAAGAACAAACCTATAAAATTCAATACAGGGTAATGTTGTCGCGTTACAGGGGACGAACTGTTTGCCCTGAATGTAAAGGAACACGTTTGAGAAAGGATGCCGCTTATGTAAAGGTTTCCGGTAAATCAATAAGCGATATTGTTTTAATGCCGGTAAAAGAATCTTTAAGTTTTTTCAAAAATATTGATCTATCCGAACACGACAAGGAAACCTCAGCTCGTCTGCTTGTTGAGATAATTAACCGCCTGAAATTTCTTGATGATGTCGGATTGGGATACTTGACCCTGAACCGTTTATCCTCGTCACTTTCAGGGGGAGAATCACAAAGAATAAATCTTGCTACTTCGCTTGGCAGTAGTTTGGTTGGCTCAATGTATATTTTGGATGAACCAAGTATAGGACTACATCCAAGAGATACTCACAGACTTATTAAAGTTTTATTGAGACTCAGGAATATTGGAAATACCGTGATTGTTGTTGAACATGATGAAGAGATAATTAAAGCTGCCGATGAAATTATTGATATCGGGCCAATGGCAGGAATTAACGGTGGTGAACTTATTTTTCAGGGTAATTTTGAAAAAATAATTAAAGATAAAAAAAGTCTTACGGCACGCTATTTAAGTAACGACCTTCAAATATTTTTACCTGAGAAAAGAAGAAAATGGAGGGATTTTATTGAAATTAAATGCGCATCCGAAAATAATCTGAAACAGATAAATGTAAAATTTCCATTAAACATATTAACGGTTATTACCGGTGTGAGCGGCTCAGGGAAAACTTCACTGGTAAAGCAAATACTGTTTTCTGCTTTGAAAAAGATTTATGGAGGTTATAAAGAAAAAACCGGCAAGTATCAAAAATTAGACGGTGATATTTACAGGATTTCAGAAGTTGAAATGATTGACCAGAACCCAATAGGAAGATCATCACGTTCTAATCCGGCAACTTATGTAAAAGCTTATGATGATATACGAGCTTTATTTGCCGATCGGCAGCTTTCAAAGGTCAGGGGATACAAACCCGGTTATTTTTCATTTAATATTGACGGTGGTCGTTGTGAAGTTTGTAAAGGCGAAGGAGTAGTTAAAATTGAAATGCAGTTTATGGC
>JADFUO010000480.1 GCA_015222115.1 Bacteroidota bacterium
ATAATATTTAAAACTACTAAAATAATAAATAAAATTGGTTCTATGTTTAATTCTATGGATATTTTTTATAAAAAGTTTAAAGTTCAATGTTAGCTTCTTAGTCCACCTATTTAATTACTTTACAAATTTTTCCGCTTCTATTATAATTTTATTTAATATCTTTATCAAAAATTATAAAATATAATCCTGATGAATATTAAAACAAATTTCAGCAAAAAACTAAAAAATTTTATCAATAAGATAAAAAAAAATAAATTATACAAAAGATTAGTATGGATATCCGGTTCAATAATACTGTTTCTACTAATTGTTACAATAATCATTAATATTTGTGCCGGAAATTTTATTGAAAATAAAGTTAATACTTATCTGTTAGAACATCCGGTTGAACCATATTTAATAAGCTTTGATAAAATCAGTGTTAATATTTTTAACAGGAGTGTAAAAATTAAAAATCTGAATATAGTTCCAGACAGCTTAATTTTAAACAACACCAAAAATACAGGCAAAAAGTATTCAAATCTTTTTGAAGCACAAATACCTTATATAAAATTATCAGGAATTAAAATTTTAAAAGCCTATAAAAATAAAATTGTTGATATCAATAAATTTATAATTAAAAAACCTGATATTAAGGTATTTAATTTAAAAAGTTTACCCAAATCAAATATTCACAAAAAAGCATCAAAAAAATTAAATCTTGATTCTATAAACATCAAACCCTTACATTCAATAATTATTGATAAATTTAATATTGACAAATGTTCGGTTGAAGTATTTGAGTTAAATAGCAAAACACCAACTATTAGTATTGCAAGTTTTTCGTTGCTACTTAGTGATCTTATCATTAATCCTGATAATTCAGGAAAGGACAAGCGAATTATCAGTGCCGAAGATTTAACAATCAAGATAAAGGATCATAACTATATTCTTCCAGGAAATTTATACAAAATTCATTTTGACAAAGCCGGCCTTTGCTATTCAAAATCAAACTTATTTATAAAGTCTTTAAAATTAATTCCTTTGTATGATAGAGTTAGTTTCGGACAAAAAACCGAATATCAGACCGACTATACAGAGCTTACAATAAAGAACATTAAATTTAAAAATCTTGATTTTGACGAACTTATTTTTAATAAAAAATTCAATTTAGGATTTATTGATATTCGTGGATTAAAAACAAATATATACAGGGATAAACGTCTGCCCTTCAATTACAATCACTTTCCAAAATTGTACAATGAGTCAATTCATAATATGGATTTTCCTGTAAATATTGATACCATTTACATTACAAATGCAAAAGTAACTTATGAAGAGCAGGTTAAAAAAGCAGATAAACCCGGAATGGTATTTTTTGATAAAATGAATGTTTTAGTTGTAAATATTACAAACGACCCCGAAAAACTAAAGAAAAACAAATCAATGAAAATCTATTCAACAAGCATGTTGATGAACAAAGGACTTTTAAAAGCAAAAATTTTTCTGCCTTTGACAGGAAGAATTGATACTTTTTCATTTTCCGGTTCATTAGGATATATGAAAATGGAAAAATTAAATACAATAACAATACCTAATGCTTCAGTAAAAATTAACACAGGAAATGTTAAGAGTGTGAATTTTTCAGCAAATGCAAACAATAATTACGCAAAAGGCAGGATGGAATTTTTATATGAAGATCTGGATGTAGTAATTTTAAAAAGTATTGATGGAGAAGAAGTTAAAGAAAAAAAACTCTTTTCCTTTGTGGCTAATAAAATTATTAAAAAAAGTAATCCAATTGCTGATAAGCCACCCCGTATTACTGAAATGTATTTTGAAAGAGATAAAAACAAAGGGATTTTAAACTACATCTGGAAAACTGTTTTTAGCGGAATAAAAGCAACTGCAAGTCCGGGAAAAAAGCATCTTGTTGATGACAGTAAAAAACACACCAGGAAAATAAAATAAGCAGTCGGCAGTCAGCAGTCCTCAGTCGGCAATCGGCAGTTAACAGTCGGCAGTCGGCAGTCGGCAGTCAGCGATCGGTAGTCAGCAGTCAGCAATCGGCGATAAATCGTAACATTTCTATGTTTTACGTAATACTTAAACTAATTGACTGAATATCAAATAATTTAAAATTTATTATTTTAAAAACCTATTACGGATTTTGTAGAAATATTACGGATTAATAGACTGAAGACTGAGGACAGAGGACTGAGTGCCTTATAAAAAAGTATGAATAATATAGGTTAAAACATAAACACTCTCTCATTTTTCTTACTGCCTTCTTCAATTATAACCCTTACTGTATTTTCGGGTAAAAGGTTTTCTACTTTCTCGGGCCACTCAATAAAACAATACGAACCGCTGAAAAAGTAATCTTCGTAACCAATATCCAGAACCTCCTCTTGTTTCTTTATCCTGTAAAAATCAAAATGAAAAATGCTATCACCCCCATCGGTTTTATATTCATTTATTATTGAAAAAGTGGGACTGTTAACAATATCAGTAACACCGGAAATTTTACAAAGCGATTTGATAAAGGTAGTTTTACCTGAACCCATTTTACCGTAAAAAGCAAAAATCCTTATATCAGGATAAGTATTTAATAATTTAATAGCAACCTTGTCCAGATTATCTACAGATTTACAAATGATTTTTTCTGTCATTAAATATTTTATTTTGCTTTTAAGTAAATAATTGGAATAAGCATTTCTTCAAGCGAAATTCCTCCGTGTTGAAAGGTATTGCGGTAATAATTTACATAATAATTGTAATTATTAGGATAAGCAAAAAAATCATTTTTCTTGCAAAAAATATATGATGTACTTACATTAGCCCTTGGTAAAAATATAGTTTCGGGATCATGTATATCAAAAACATCTTTTTTGTTATATTTTAAATTTCTCCCGAACTTATATCTAAGATTTGTATTGGTATTTTTATCGCCCAGCACTTTTACAGGATTATTAACTTTAACCGAACCATGATCGGTAGTAATAATAAGATTGATTTTCTTTTCAGACAAAAATTTTATGATATCAAATAAAGATGAATGCTCAAACCATGAAAGCATCAGCGATCTGTATGCAGATTCATCATCGGCAAGCTCCCTGATAATTTCCATTTCTGTACGGGCATGTGAAAGCATATCAACAAAGTTATAAACGATAACATTCAACTTGTTAACCAGCAGGTTGGGTAAGGTTTCAACAAGTTTACGCCCTGCATTCAAATTTAAAATCTTATTATATGAATACTTTATGTTTTTACCAAAACGTTTAAGTTGTTCACCAAGTAATTCGCTTTCATACTGATTTTTTGTTCCTTCTTCTTCCTCGTCAATCCAGTACTTAGGATACTTCTTTTTAATCTCGGAAGGAAGTAATCCGGAAAATATAGCATTTCTTGCGTATTGAGTAGTAGTTGGTAAAATACTATAATAAATTTCATCATTTTCCACCCTGTAGTATTCTTCAATTACAGGCTGAATAGTTTTCCACTGGTCGTATCTGAGATTATCAATGATTAAAACAAATAATGGTTTTTTATCTGATAAAAAAGGAAATATTCTTTCTTTAACTAATATATGAGAAAGCAATGGACGTTCATTTGTTTTGGAGTTTATCCAGTCAACATAATTTTTTTCAATAAATTTTGAAAATACATTGTTCGCCTCATCTTTCTGCATTTTCAAGACTTCAATAATACTTTCATCTTTTGATTTTTCCAACTCAAGCTCCCAGCGAATAAGTTTTTTATAAATTTCAATCCATTCAATAAAATCAGGTTTATTTGAAATTTCCATGCCTATATTCCTGAACTCCTGTTGATAGGCATGAGTTGTCTTTTCGCTGATAAGTTTTTTGTTTTCAAGATTTTTCTTTAATGAAAGCAATATTTGATTTGGCTTTACAGGTTTTATCAAATAATCGGAAATGTTTGACCCGATTGCATCTTCCATTATGGCTTCTTCTTCACTTTTAGTTATCATCACCACCGGCAAGTTCGGATAAAGATTTTTAATTTCCTCAAGAGTTTCAATACCTGAAATACCGGGCATTTGCTCATCAAGAAAAATAATATCAAATGGTTTCGTCTTTATTATATCCAGTGCCTCGTCACCATTATTGGAAGTAACTACTTCGTAACCTTTTTGTTCTAAAAAAAGTATATGTGCTTTAAGCAGATCTATTTCATCATCCACCCATAAAATTCTGATTTTATCCATATAAAATATTTTTTTATAACTTAACTCAACTTTTGCATGTTGGGAAAATATAATAATGATAAATGATTCATGTAATACCGAAGGCATTCCTTCGGGAAAAGGTTAAGGTAAAGATGCCTGTCTGGTCTTAGGTTAATGGGTAAGGTGATTTTTACATTACCCTAACCTCCTTACCAAACCGGCTTCATAACCATAACCTTTTAACATCTGACATTAAATTAAAAAATTCCTAACATACTCAATTATGATATACGTAACTTTAGTAATCATAATATTGAAATGATTTTTTTAATAAAATATTGTACTTATTAGAAAATTATTATTCAAAATTAACTATAAAAGTGAAGTATTCAACTGGATTATATCATATTTTTTAAGATAATTAATTAGAAATCCTGAAATTTTGTATATTGCAGGCTTAATAATTTAAAATAAATGGAATTCACAGCTAAACAAATTGCAGAAATACTTAACGGCACAATTGAAGGTAATCCTGATGTTTCAGTAAATCAGTTATCAAAAATTGAAGAAGGCAAAGAAGGCACTCTGTCGTTTCTTGCCAATCCCAAATATACGAATTACATCTATTCAACAAAAGCATCAATAGTAATTGTAAATTCAAATTTTAAACCCGAGAAAGAAATTTCAAGCACATTAATAAGGGTTAAAGATGCATATTCGGCTTTTGCAAAATTGCTTGAAGCATATAATCAAATTAAATTAAATAAAACCGGAATATCCAAACAACCATTTATTTCTGAAACTTCAAAAATCGGCAAAAACGCTTATATCGGTGAATTTACTGTTATCAGTGAAGACGTAATAATTGGTGAAAACGTTAAGATTTATCCACAGGTTTTTATTGGCGATAATGTAAAAATTGGTAATAATTCTACAATATATGCCGGAACTAAAATATATTCAGATAATATAATCGGTAAAGAATGCACTATTCATGGAGGAGTGATTATCGGCAGTGATGGATTTGGATTTGCTCCGCAGGATGACAAAAATTATAAAAAAGTTACACAAATCGGTAATGTAATAATTGAAGACAGGGTGGAAATAGGTTCAAATACAACTATTGACAGGGCTACACTGGGGTCAACAATTATTCATAAAGGCGTAAAACTTGATAATTTAATTCAAATAGCCCATAATGTTGAGATTGGTGAGAATACGGTCATTGCCGCACAAACCGGCATTTCGGGTTCAACAAAAATCGGTAAAAATTGCATGATAGGCGGTCAGGTTGGAATTGCCGGTCATATAACCATTGCTGATAATGTAAAAATTGCTGCCCAGTCAGGAATAGGTAAAAGCATTATAAATGAAGGTGAGATAGTACAGGGTTCACCATCATTTGATATCAGAAGTTACAGAAAATCATACATCCATTTCCGGAATTTATCAAAAATCGTCAGCAGGATAGAAAAGCTTGAAACAGGATTAAAAATTTAAAGACAATTTTTTTGATAAATTTAAATATGTTATGAAATTCAGAGACCTCTGCAAAGATACGTAGCTTAATTATTGTACTTTTTTTTTGATAAAAAAGTACCAAAAAATCAAGGCTTATTAA
>JADFUO010000481.1 GCA_015222115.1 Bacteroidota bacterium
GAAAATTTCTTAACAAATTATTATTAATAAACTGATTATTTCCAAAAATTTTTGTTAAGTCTATGTTATGAATTTTCAGTAAGTTTGTCAACCTTTTTTAAAAATATATATAATGAAAGACTTTATTGAAATGAACCCAAATCCTTTGGTTCAATACATAAATAAATTACCCAAAGATTTTACAAAAGCCGATTTAATAAAATATATTGAAGATAACGATATTAAAATGGTTAATTTCAGATACGTAGGCTGGGATCTAAGATTAAAAACTTTAAATTTTATTATTAATGATAAAAAGTATTTGGATTTAATTTTAACTGCCGGTGAAAGGGTTGACGGTTCAAGCTTGTTTTCTTTTATTGAAGCAGGTTCAAGTGACCTTTATGTAATCCCGAGATACAAAACAGCATTTCTAAATCCGTTTACAAAAATTCCAACTTTGGATATTCTTTGCTCATATTATACAAAAGATGGTGAGCCTTTGGAAAGCTCTCCGGAATATATCCTCAAGAAAGCTCACGAAGTATTAAAGGAAAAAACCGGTTTTTCATTTGAAGTAATGGGCGAACTTGAATATTATGTTATAAGTGAAAAAGAGGATTTATTTATAGCTGAGGACCAAAAGGGATATCATGAATCAACGCCTTTTACAAAGTGGGGAGAATTACGCACAGCAGCTATGGATGCAATTGCTCAGGCAGGCGGAAATATTAAATATGGTCATTCGGAGGTTGGTAATTTTAGTGTTGGAGATATAGAATACGAACAAAATGAAATAGAATTTTTACCCGTTAATGTGGAAGATGCTGCCGACCAACTGTTAATTGCAAAATGGATTTTAAGAACTTTGGCTTATGAGTATGGAGTAACACTTACTTTTGCCCCCAAAATTACTGTTGGAAAAGCCGGAAGTGGTATGCACATACATACTAAATTGGTTAAGGATGGAATAAATATGATGGTTAAAAACGGTAAGCTTAGTAATATTGCAAAAAAAGCCATAGCGGGATATTTAGATCTTGCACCATCCTTAACAGCATTTGGAAATACAAACCCAACATCTTATTTCAGGCTTGTTCCACATCAGGAAGCTCCTACAAATATTTGCTGGGGCGACAGGAACCGTTCGGTATTGGTGAGAGTACCACTGGGCTGGTCAGGGAAAAACAATATGATTAGTCATGCAAACCCTAATGAACCAAGTGTAAGCGAAGATTTTTCCGACAAACAAACCGTCGAATTCCGTTGCCCTGACGGTTCTGCAGAAATTCATTTATTGCTTGCCGGACTTACAGTTGCTGCACGTCATGGATTTGAAATGAAAAACGCACTTGAATTCGTGGAAAAAACTTACGTTGATGTAAATATTTTTGATGAAAAAAATAAAGAAAGATTAAAGCAACTGTCTCAATTGCCCGCATCCTGCTGGGAATCTGCCGAATGTTTGAAAAAACAGGAGGATATTTATTTAAAGTACGGTGTGTTTACCAAAGGAATGCTTGATTGGATCATTGATTATCTGAAAGAATTTAATGATAAAAACCTAAGAAAAGAAATAA
>JADFUO010000012.1 GCA_015222115.1 Bacteroidota bacterium
CATTTAATGGCATTAAAAACGGCACGGAAACGGCTGGAGGAAAAACCTGCGTAGTGGGTGATACTGCTTCGGTAATTAAATACCCAAAAGCCGTCATTCCGGCCCCGCATCAAGTGCGGGATAAACTTCTGCCGGAATCCAGAAAAATACGCTGGATGCCGGATCAATTCTGGCATGACAAAATCCGGCTATTATTTTGCTGGGTTAATATTATAAACTTCCGCTTTGATGTTTTATGTGTAATACAGAATACAAATAATTTCATCGGGATAAAACCGGATATCAATAACATCAATTGAGTTATGAAGGATCTGCACCAAATTGAACATATCAAACCGCATCGCATTTTGCTACCAAACGTGCTATATTTATCGCTAGTTATATGTCTTGAAAAACATGTGAATCTTATGTTTGTAAATGAGGTAAGAACATGAATATTAAATATCCTCTCTATAACTTACTTAACAAAGAATTTGAAGATTTGGTGGCTTTAATATGTCATAAAATACTGGGAACCGGGGTTATTATTTTTTCTGATGGCAAAGACGGTGGAAGGGATGCAAAATTTACCGGAACTGCAAACAAAGTTCCAAGTGAACGAAATCCGTGGAACGGGAAGTTTATTGTCCAAGCTAAACATACAACAAAACCGGAAGCAAGTTGCTCTGATAGTGATTTTAATACAACTCTTAAAAAAGAGCTTCCCAAATTAAAAAATCTAAAAGAAGGTGGCAAAGTAGATTATTATTTACTATTTACCAATAGAAAACTTTCCGGACTTCAAGATCCTAAAATAGAGGACTTTATTGACAATGAAGTTGATGTTAAAAATATTATTTTAGGCGAAGAAACAATTCAGCTTTGGCTTCAGGAGTATCATGAAATTGTTAACATAATGGGTTTAAATAAACTATTGCTGCCACTTGAGTTTTATGAAAAAGATTTACAGGAAATCGTTGTTGCCTTTTCAGAAACAAAGATATCCAGCAATGTAGTGAGTGCCATACAAAGCGATTTAACAAGGATTCCTATTGAGGAAAAGAACAGACTAAACAAACTTGGAAAAATTTATTTCGATAATATTTTAAAAAACTCTTTCTCTGATTTTGAGAAAATTAAATGTTTTTTGGAAGATCCTATAAATAATGAGTACAAAAACAAGTATGGTAATACTGTGAGTGATTTGCAGGACGAAATAATTGTGCATCGTGAAGAATACAATGCATTTGAAGAGATATTAAACCACTTATATAAACTAATTCTCGATAAAACCAATAAAAATCTGATGATGAATAGAAAACTAATAAGAGTATTTTTGCATTATATGTACTTTAATTGTGATATTGGAAAAAAGGTATCTTAATATGCTGAAGCCTGACAAGCACACAAATCCAGTGTTATCAGTTATCAATATTGCCGGTCTTATAATTGAACAGATAAGAAACGATGAGATTGTCAATTATGATGATCTGTTAAGCAATTTAGTAAATCAAACATCAGAAAGCGTAAAAGATATTTTCCTTTATTCTTTATCATTTCTGTATCTTTTGGATAAGATTGAATATATTCCCAATTTAGATGCGTTGAAGTTAAAAACATGAAATTTTCTAAAATATATTCAAACAAAATTACTCAGTTTCATAACATTGAGTTTAACGAGGGACTTAATGTTGTTCTGGCTGAGATTATGGATAAATCAAAGACAGAGAAAGATACCCATAATCTGGGCAAAACATTGCTCATTTCAATTATTGATTTTTTGTTATTAAAAACAATAAGTCGGAAAGCCGTCTATTTCCTTACAAAAGGTGGGTTTGAAGGGCAGGTGTTTTTTGCAGAGCTTAAACTAAACAGTGGGGAATATATAATTATACGGCGGGGTGTAGATAACCCGACAAAAATATCTTTTAAGATAAATGAATATAAGCTTGATGGATTCCAAACTCAACTTAATTAATCGCATTAAACCACCAGCTCCGCTGGTGTGATCCTAATAGGCTCTGCCGGTCAGACATGCTACACCCCTTCCCG
>JADFUO010000482.1 GCA_015222115.1 Bacteroidota bacterium
AGCGCTGTTTCTTATCTAAAAAATCAATAATCTGCTCGGCAAAATGATGTACGTTTATAATGATTTCATTAAAGCCGGTTTCCTTTAAACGGTTAATGACTAATTCCAGAAGTGTAACGCCGTTTATTTCAAGCAGCGCCTTTGGTTTCGTATCGGTTAAAGGACGCAGCCGAACGCCGAGACCGGCTGCAAAAATCATTGCTTTCATAGGCTTATTGTTTCATAGTTAAAATTGAATGTATACTTATTTAATTGTGTAGTCCGCATCCCGACTGATCGAGATGGAAAATAATCTTATATTTTAGTTATTTCATGCGATGTAACGGCGGCGATAACCTGACAAAAACAAAGCGGTAGTAAACCTTAAGTTGCCAATACACTCGCCCGGAATAATTTAGTCACAAGCGACCGGAACGCGTTTTTGTTTAGTTTGATTGCATTGTAGAAGGCGCCATTATTTATTAAATTAAAATAATCGAATTTTACGCCAAAGTGCATTTAAGTTTAATCCAATACCAAGAAAATTGGGCTTCAAATCGATTATATCTTCTTCGTATAATTTAGAGTTTATTTTTTTTGAAAGTAAAGAAAACAAAGAACATGCAGAATAATGAAGTGGTTCAATAAATGCCCAATTAAGTCGCCAATCTTTCTGGCCATATAATTTATTGTCACTACTTAATTGTTCAATATATTTTTCTTTTTCATCTAAATCTCTATAATCAATTAATACTGATGCAAATAATTTAAATCGTTCGTAGGATACTTCCGGACAGAATAAACTATAAGTATGCTTATTATCTGAACCAGATATTGATGTTGCCTGTTCAGGTACAACAGACCAATATGGTGACTTTTCCCATTTCTTTTTTAGTTTTTTATCCTTTTTGGGATGTATTGAGGTGTTTCCATATTTGCCTAATAAAGAAAGACTTTGATAATATCTTGGGCACTCTTCAACTAAAGCGTAAGGGCATCGTGGTAATTGATTTAATTTTGCACTTTTGTTCAAATACCATTCTAAATTAGGAATACCTATTTCCTTCTTTTCACCTGGTTCAACATATGATTTTTTTCTAATTTTTTCATTATGAATTTCAATATCAACATAAATTTTATTTTTAAAATCACCTTTTAATATTTCAGCGTTATATTTCAGATTTCTTAAAAAAGACTTAATAGTATTTTTAGGAAATCGATTTCCATAAAGCCTATCACTTAACAAGTTTTGCTTTTCTGAAATCTCTCTATCAATTAATTTTATAACTTCGGCATTAATGTAATCATTGACATTCGAGTCGATTAATTGTCCCTTTTTATGGGATTCAAATATTGAAGCAAGTAGTAATTCAGACATTTTCTTTGTTTGTTTAATAATTAGATTGATTAACCGAATATACCCTGCACTTTGATGATAAAACTTATTTTTAATATTATCAGAATCCAAAGCTTGGAGTTCGTTCTTCAAATCATCCCGAATTTCAGACAATTTAACCTGAAATAGTTTATTTATGAATTCACGATTAATTTCTAGTTTTGCCATAACACTCTATTTTTTTCAAAGCCTTTCTAACTTTTAGTTAAGCGTCCCGATATTTTCGGTGCAAATGACTTAATGACAATCTTTTTGATCCTTCTTTTTATTTTATCTCCCGCTCCCGGTGCCTGAGATCAATATCGATATCATACTTTTCACTCAAATAAGCGGCAAGCTGATTAGCGCAATATACCGAACGGTGCTGTCCGCCGG
>JADFUO010000483.1 GCA_015222115.1 Bacteroidota bacterium
ACGAAATAAATACTCATAGTTTTATTTACCAAAATTAATTAAAATATTCAAAATATTCAAATTATCTAATGGACTTTTTTTTTCTGCAAATGTTTATTTATACCGATACGGAACAATTCAGATAGCTATCGGAATACCAATTTTAAGTTGTTGTTCCTAAATAAACCGGCTTATTGGTGTTTTGTTTTTACTTTTTCTTACTTTTGTTTTTTTTTAAAAAAAATAATTATTTTACTTTTGGATACAATTAATTATATATGTATATTTGTATTTTTTTTAATTAAAACAAAGTCTAAAACAAAATTTATCATGAAAAAATTAATTTTTACACTTGTATTAGCATCAATTGCACTTATTTCCTTTTCGCAGCAAGTTGCCAGAGATAAGGTAATTCTTGAAATTGCCACCGGAACCTGGTGTCAATATTGCCCCGGTGCTGCTATGGGTGCAGATGACCTTGTGGCTAACGGACATGATGTGGCTGTTATTGAATATCATTATAGTGACCCTTATGCAAACACAGCATCCAACTACCGGAACTCTTATTATAGTGTTTCAGCATACCCTACTGCAAATTTTGATGGAACTCTCACTTATGAGGGAGGGAGTCAAACGCAAAGCATGTATTCTCAATATCTGCCGTTATACAATCAGAGAATTGTGATCCCCAGTTCAT
The DNA here is from genome assembly GCA_015222115.1 of Bacteroidota bacterium. Classification (GTDB taxonomy): domain Bacteria; phylum Bacteroidota; class Bacteroidia; order Bacteroidales; family JADFUO01; genus JADFUO01. The sequence goes on from JADFUO010000483.1 coordinate 677, forward strand.
TTATAGTTGATATATATGGAGAAAACACAGGATTGACTTATGACATTACTTTGGTTATTGAAAAAGTTGCTTCCACAACTTCTACAAACCTTACGGCACAATTAGTGCTGACAGAATCAGAAATTGCTTATTCATGGTGGGGCATGACAGAATGTAATTTTGTTGAAAGATTGATGGTTCCTGATCATTTTGGCACTTCACTGGATTTCTCAGGAGGAGATGAAATAATTTTAAACTTACAGTTTACTATGAATACGTCTTGGGTTACAGATCATTGTGAGCTTGTTGCTTTTGTTCAGGATGAGAATTCAAAGGAAATTATGCAGGGAACAAAAGTAGCACTCAATAATCTTCAGCCTATGCCGGCAACAGCATATTTTTCTTGTAGTGATTCCTCAACCTGTGAAACAGGATCCATTCAGTTCTATGACAATTCACTTGGAAATATCATTTCATGGGATTGGACTTTTGAAGGTGGAACACCACCAACATCTGGAACACAAAACCCTGTTGTAACTTATAATATCAACGGAACTTATGATGTAGAACTTATCGTTTCCGATGGAACAGTCACTGATACTTTGCTACAATCTGATATGATACTTGTTAAAACAATACCTGCACAGGCAAATACTCCTTCAGGTTCGACTAATACCTGTGAAGGTAGAAGTTATCAATACACAACCAATAGCGTAACCTATGCCTCATCATATACATGGGCAGTTGAACCTACGGATGCAGGTACTATGACAGGAAACGATACTGTGGGGACATTCAATGCAGCAAGCGGATGGACAGGCAATTATACTGTGAAGGTCAGAGCCGAAAATGAATGTGGTAACGGTATTTGGTCACAAGGTTTTCAGGCAACACTGCATTCTGTACCTGTTGCTTATACATTATCAAATGGTGGCGGATATTGTGAAGGTGGAACAGGTATTGAACTTACACTTGACGGCTCAGAAATAGATGTTGATTATGAATTATATCTTGATGGTGTAGCGACAGGAAATATCGTTGCAGGAACAGGATCAGCAATCAGCTTTGGTTATCAAACCGATGAATGTATATATACAGCAAAAGGTTTTAATGATAACTGTTCAGAAAATATGATAGGTAATGCATGGATATACTTAATTTATCCACCTCAGCAGGCATCTGCTCCCACAGGACCTGTTGAAATTTGTAACAATAGTGATGACACACAATATATTACAGCCGGTGCAACAAATGCAGACACTTATATATGGACACTGACTCCTCCGGAAGCAGGAATAATAACAGGAACAGGATTGGAAGCCACTGTTGATTGGGATGAGAGCTACTCGGGAAGTTCTTTTATTTCTGTGGAAGGTGAAAATGAGTGCTTTACCGGGCCGCCTTCAGATGAGCTTGAAGTAACGGTTTTTGAATCCCCAAATCCTGAGATTTCCGGCTTAACACTTGTATGTAACGAGGAAATAGCAGTTTATTCAACAAATGATAATCCAGGAAATACTTATGCATGGAATGTGACAGGTGGAACAATTATTGCCGGGGCAGGAACACACGAGATTACAATACAATGGGGAACACCCGGAACAGGATATGTTAATGTTACCGAAGAAAATTCAGACGGGTGTTCCGAAACCACAGAAGATTATCAAGTAACGATTGACGATTGTACGAGAATTAATGAATTGTCATCCGAACAGATAAGAATCTATCCGAATCCTGCTAAAAATTACATAACTATTGAGTTTGTTCTAAATAAAGAATCATCATATCAACTGAGTCTTTTAAACCAGATTGGCAATGTGGTATACCAACTGAAAGAAACCAGGTCATTTGGTAAACAAATTACCCGGGTAAATATTAGCAATCTTCCTGAAGGATTCTATACTATTCAATTCCGGATGGAAGACGGATATACAATACAGGATAAATTTGTTAAGGTCAAATAATAGGGGAAATAAAGGTAATAGGGGAAATATAGGAAATATGGATATTAGTACCCTTATACCTTTATACCTCTATACCCTTATTCCCCCTATACCATGTTTAAAATTTATCCTCAAAGCCAGAAAATAGGAATTGATTAATAAACTGATTAGTTACAATAATTAGAGTCATTCAATCAAATAACTATAATTCAAATTTACAGGTAATAAAGTATCATTTGAAACAAATGACTCGGATATAACTGTACCATTCAAATAAATATGTCCGCCACTTACAGGTTTTTCAATACTAACGTAAGTTCGAAAATAAAATTGAGATTTTAGATTTAGATTTAATGTTTTGTTGCCAAAGAAAAAATCTTAAAATCACAAATCTAAAATCATTCGATACTGAAACGCATCCTACGGACTTGTTACACGTCGTAAACTTTGCGATAAACGAAAACATAATGGAGTTGGTAATGTGTTAGATATATCGTGTTCTTTTTGCATTTTCGTTCAGCATCAGTTTAAAAGTGTAATTGTTCCTTTATCCTTTATTTCAGTATCACCAGAATTTAAATCCTTGCTATAACTGTAATTCACAACCCAGACATATACACCAGCAGGAGCAAATTCACCATTGATCTTTCCATCCCATCCTTCGGTAACATTATTAGTTGAAAATATTTTCTGTCTCCATCTATTATAAATTGTGAGATTATAGCATTTATTATATACCAAACATCATTTTTTTCACCATCATTCATACATTCATTTGTTGAACAATTATATCCAACTGCTATCTCATTCGGGTA
>JADFUO010000484.1 GCA_015222115.1 Bacteroidota bacterium
GAAAACTCAGTGTTTGATAAGAAGGCGTCAAGAACGTCCCGATAATTATCGGGATGCGAAGTATTTAAAATCAAGAGTCCGTACGGATAACTGATTTTAAATACGAGCGTAACGAAGTTATTGACGTTTTCTTGCAAACACTAACTAAATAAAAAACTTCCATATAATATAAACAATCGTAAATCCGCTTAAAAAGATCATTCCTATCCATGCATATATTTTAAGCCATAATTTTGGCTTTGCCTCTGAAGGCATGTGTTTGTCGGTTACAACCTTATAATTCATAAAAGCCAGAACAGGAGCAGTTACAAATGATAAAGTTGTTGCAAGGTCAACCATAAAGCGCATGCTGCTTGTTAAATATCCTATCAAAATTAATGTTCCTATAACAAGAATTACAATCCAAACCCATGATATCCAGTTATTACTTCTGAGATTATTTTTTAAAACAGGGAAAATCAATTCAGTTGTGGGTTTTAGTACTCTCGGGTAAGCATCAAGGCAGGTAAGTGTTGTGCTGAACATTGTTGCGAGTGCAGCAATAGCAATAACAAAATAAGCCCATTTACCGATACTTTTAGTATATAAATTAATCAGTTGTTCTGAAAAAACCGTTCCGTTTGGCGAAAGTTCTTCACCTGCGCTATACATTACCAAAGCACCTAAAGTTAAAAATCCGAGTGCAAGAAATGCCGTGCCGATATAACCGATTTTAAAATCCATTAATGATTCTTTCATAGTTGGTGAAAAACCTATTTCTTTCCTTTTTGCCACTGTCCAAAGCGAGTGCCAGACAGATACGTCAATCGGAGCTGGCATCCAGCCAATAAAGGCAATCAGGAAGAAAATATCAATCCTGTTTGCCCATTCAAAACCTTTAAGTAAATTGTGAGGAGTTTCACGGGGAATATTAAAAGCGTAAATAACTGCAATAATTGTTGAGAGGGCTAAAATAATTATTATGAATTTTATAATTTTATCCAGAACTGCATACCTCCCAATTATGAGAACCATCATTGTTGTTCCCAAAATTATACTGCAAAGAGGTAATGTATCTATTGAAAGATTGAACACATTGGCAACCAGTCCTGCAGTTACAATTGTTACAGCCGCCTGGATGGCAAACATAGTGGACAAAGTGAGTATCGTAAAAGCAATTATTGCCCATTTACCGATTTTGTAATATCCGGTAATAAGACTGTCGCGGGTGGCAATGGCATATCTTGGAGCAAATTCAAAAAAAGGATATTTTAATACATTGGCAAGGATCAATATCCATAATAAATCAAAACCGTAAGAAGCTCCTGCACGTGTTGACTGAACCAAATGAGAAACACCAACTGCTGCACCGGCATATAATAAACCGGGTCCAAGAATTTTTAAAAGTTTCTTAAAGTTCATTGTTTCATTTCAATTAAAGGAATAAATCACTTGGATTAATGCACATAACAGGTATTTGCGAATTATTAAATATTATTTTCTCATCCCATGGTCCTAAAATAAAAGCAGGTAATCTTTCGTCTGTGTTAGTCATTATCATTATTAAATCAGCTCTGACTGAAACAGAATAATTAATAACCTGATGTGCAAAATTTCCTTCTTCTGATGCTTCAGATACTTCATAATCAATATTATTTGTATTAAAAAAGCGGGTGGTTTCTCCAATAATTTTATCAAGTTTTTTGATAATGTTTTTTTCTGATTCTTTGATACGGAAAATATGGATTTTGGCTTTAAATTGTTTTGCAATATAAATCGCCCATTGTATCTTTTGTGAAAAAGCAGGTGAAGCATAAACTGGAAATACAATATTATTATAACCCTTATTGAATTTTCGTTTTTGAACAATGATAACAGGAATGGGTGAACTTGCAATTACTTTTAAGACATAACTGCCGGTAAGTTTTTGAATACCGGTTTTTCCATGAGTTCCAAGTATAATAAGATTTGTTTTTATTTCTTCAGCAATCTTGCCAATAGTAGAAAAAATTGAACCTTCTCTTGATATTGTTTTAACGGTTAATTTGTGTAAATCACTAATTAATGAAGCAGTGTCATGTAATTTTTTATCAATATAATTTAAATCCAATTCATTTTTTTTCAGGTAAACTTTTGTGTTTTTATCAATCACATGTAAAATGCAGAGGTCGTAATTGAAAAATTTTGAAATTTCTATTCCGTGTTCTAAGGCATTGTCGCACACTTCAGAAAAATCAGTAGGAACTAAAATAATTTTATTCATTTTATTTTTAAATTGTTTTTTAAGCAAAAGTAGAATATTTAATGGAATGTTTATAGAAACGATTTCTGATAATAAAACCGGTTTTGAAAATTGTATGGAAATTGGAAAAACTTATGTTGCTTTTTTAAACAATTATAGTAATTATTTTAAAGTAATGGTTTACTTTGAAAGTAATGATTGTAAATTTGTGAGTTTAAAGATAAATGTGAGAATTTTTTTAAAGAAGATAACCCGTTGAATTTTTTCATTCAAATTATTAAAAGAGGGATGAAGAATGAAGGCAAAGGCTCCATACGGACTCCTTTCAGTCGTGAGGCTAAGGAGTTTTAATTGTTGGATGGTTGAAATACGATTGAAATACAATAGAAATACAATAGAAATACAATAGAAATACAATAGAAATACAATAGAAATACAATAGAAATAC
>JADFUO010000485.1 GCA_015222115.1 Bacteroidota bacterium
CCCAGTATTTTTTCCCATAAAATATTACCTGTACTATCTATCTTTAGTATCCAATAGTCATTATTACCCGGATAAGGATCGTTGGATATATCACCATCTGATGATGTTGCGTTTCCTAAAATATAAAATGAATTATTATCTGCCTGAATAATTCTACAGCCACCATCCCCAGTTGATCCACCGTAACTTTTTTCCCAAATTAATGCACCTATGCTATCTGTTTTAATTAACCAAACATCATTATCTCCATGATTATAACTTACATCTCCGTCATTAGACCCTGTATAACCAACGGTAAGAAAACAATTTCCAGATAGAATAATATCTCTTGCAATATCTGTCTTTGAACCACCAAAACATTGCTGCCAATTAATTTGTAAATCTTGACTAAATATAATATTTGAAAATGAGATGAATATTGATAAAATTACAATTAGTTTTTTCATTGTCCAATAATTTTTTAAAAGTGCTATGCCAAAAAAATGACATAGCACAATTTCAATTTATTTATTAATAATTAATTTACCCGACTTACTGAAGCCTGCAGTATTTAGAGTATAAAAATATATTCCCGGTTTTATGCTTCTTGTATTCCATATTCTTTGTCCCTGATATCCTGAAATAGAAATGGTTTCTATTAATTTCCCATATACATCGGTAATTTTAATCACTCCTTTGCTCATTTCATCAGGCAATTGATAGTTGAATTCTGTCCATCCTCTTGCAGGGTTTGGCTTAACCGTAATTTCAATACTATACACACGGGTAAAATCATACATATTAAAATTGTTGCTTTTATACCCTGCTGTGTCGTTTATATTGGGGCATATAAAATAATTATAACCATAGCCATACTCCAGTATGCTTCTTGCCTGGACACCGGCTGTACCTTTGCTGTTTTCGGCTATGGAAACAAGATTGGATACTTCTGTACTATCCAACTCTAAAATATTCCTCTCTTGCTGATGCAGGTTGAAGTTAAGGTTTAGTATATCCATATAATAATTATGTTCTGTTAAATCCTCACCTTCCATATCATACAATGCAGATAGCATGTTTGCAAGCGACAAAGCATCGGTATAATTTCCTTCCTGTATATAGCTTGCAATTATCTGCTCATCAGCTCTTATTCCGCCAACGTTATTAAGCCAGTTACGCAATTCGGTAAAATCAGTTATTGTATCATTCAAATTGCTGCGGATAATATCGTAAGCAGCCCTTGTTTTCTTACGATTGTAATGTGACATTTGCTGTTGTAGCAATGTTTTATAAGTTACATCATTTGCCACCTGCCGCAAAATGTCAATCATATAATCAGGAAGCGGATTTTCCTTATCTTCAAGATACTTTATCAGTTCTTCTTTTTTCAGTTCATCAGGATTGGCAGCCATGATCTCAAATATCACACTTTCGTGGAAAACATTGGTTTTGCCGGCAGCTTTTTTTAATACTTCCATAGACAAATGGGGTGAGTAGCCAAGCAACTGCGTTCTCAATTGCAACATATCACCGGGCTGTGCATTTTGGATGTCTAAGAGTACGGAATTGGTATTGCCCCCGTCTGTCAGATTATCATAAAGAGCTTTTACACTGTTGTAATCAGATAAATTCAAAGAAAACTCCTGTTCGGCTTCTTGTTTTTGCTGAGGGCTTAGCACAATATCCCTCTCAAAGCCTGAACTGCCGCCTCCGTAATGTGAAGGGCAGGGATTATTAAAATTTTTGTCTATTTCGTTTACTTGATAAATTTTAGTAGAATCGGGATTTTCATTTGTACAAGAATCACAAAAATAATAATCTATACGGTAATTACCTCCATTATAAAAATGCCATGTAGCGCTTGTTGATGTAAAAGTATTTCCTGTTACATGTTCATCATCACCCTGATTTGACTGTATTCCCGACGGGTAACCCAATGCCACAAAAAAATCTGCATAATTGCCGGTGTTTTTGTTGCAGAAATAGGCAAGGCCTTGCCAAATCCAATTATATCTCCAATTTTTCCCTTCTGCGAAATTGCCAAAGCTTACACCATCAAATGC
>JADFUO010000486.1 GCA_015222115.1 Bacteroidota bacterium
ATAGAATATGGAAAAATAAATCAAAAATCGCTAATCGTCAATCCTTGTTCTTAAATCAACTCAATCTCTTTCATCATCTTATCTTTCAATAAATTAAATTCCTGAAGATAAGCGGAATCAACCGGTTTTGCGGGAGGTGATTTAACTTTTAAAGGGTCAACTGCTTTACCATTTCTGTAAAAACGGAAATCCAAATGCGGTCCTGTTGAAAGCCCTGTGCTGCCAACATAACCAATTATATCACCTTGTTTTACACGAACACCCTTTTTTATTCCTTTACCATAGCCGGATAAATGTAAATATGCTGTTGAATATGTTCCGTTGTGTTTTATCTTAACCATTTTTCCCGATTGTCCGCTTCTGCCTGCCTTAGTAATAATTCCATCGCCTATTGCATGAACAGGAGTGCCATAAGCAGCCGCATAATCCACCCCGAGATGAGGCCTGCGAACTTTTAATATCGGATGTAAGCGGCTGTATGAATATCTTGAACTTATTCTTCTAAATCGTAAAGGAGCTTTTAAAAAAGTACGCATCATGCTTCCTGCATCTTCATCAAAGTAATCCCCAACACTGTCCTGTATAAAATAAAAGGCATAATAACTCTTACCCGCATGATTAAATACTGCCGACAATACCTTTCCCATTCCCACACATTGATCATCAACAAATAATTCTTCATAAATAACTTTATAATTATCACCTTTTTGGATGCCAAAAAAATCAATCGTCCATGCATAAATTTCTGATAATTCGTTTGCTAAATTCGGGTCTGTTTCATTATCCACCATTGAATTCCAAAGTGATGAGCTTATAATACCTGATACAGTTTTTTCCCTTCTTACAATTTCTTTTTTCCCTGTATGAACATGAACAGAGTCAACCAAATCAAATACTACATAGGATGCAGGTGAGCTCTCGTAAACAAAATATAATACCTTTTCAATTGAATCATTTGAACAAATCACCGAATAATTATTCCCATATCTGATTTTCCTGACATTAAACACTGGCTTTGACCTCTTTGATATCAAGTCAATTGTTGCATAATCAACATTATATTTTAGCAGTATATCTGCTAAAAACTGATTTCGTTTAATCTCACCCCTGTATATTTTAAGCGAATCAACAATAATTCCATATTCAGTCTTGGGTATATATTCCGGTATTGGAATTTCATTTTCTTCAGCAATCGTAACAGGAACTTCATAATTAGCGGATATGAAAATTATTATTAAAGCTGAAATTATTAAAATAACAATTTCAAATATTCTTTTTCTTAACATTTACTTTTTATTTTTGTCTTTTCCCGATGGCTTTTCAAACTGGTCAATATAATATCTTTTCTAAAACCGATATTGTATTCCTGCACCAAAATAAAATTTATTATATTTCATTTTAAAAGTGGAAGGATCAATATTCCCGAAATATGATGAGGCATCAAAATATGAATTTTTCTGATAAATATCCAGAACAAAAGCGGTTTTTTCGCCTACCAGAAATTTAACACGGGAACCATAAAAAATAGAATACCGTTCCTTAAAACATTCTCTGACACTATTACTGTTCTTGTATTTCAAAAATGGTTCATCAACCAAATAAATACACGAGGAAATTCCAAAATATGGCATTATTCGGGCAACCTTAAATAAACGAATATTGTATCCAAGGCTTAATCCAAAATTAAATTTTGCATCGGGCCAATGTCCTGTACTTGATCTTATTCTTTCAATATAATCCTCTATATAATAATTATATATATAAATATGTTCAAATCTTTCGCCAATATCTTCTTTTTCTATACTTCCATTTATTCCAATTGTAAAATTAAACCAGTTAAGCTCAAGTACTAAGCTAAAAGCTGCAGAAGAGTAAACATGGGCTTTATAGCATATCATGGATGTATCACCTGCCTCTAAAGGAACGTAACTCATTTCCGGCCTTCCGGAACCTGACGACACCAAAATTGTAAGATTTGCCGTAAATTTTTTATCAGTTGCCCTCCATATCGAATCACGAATAATTATATTTCTTGCCCTGTTTCTTTTTATATCTTCAACTTCTATAAAAGGGTTCTGCAGAGTGAAAGAATAAAATTTTCTATTGTCTTCAATTACAATATTTTTCTGCTTTGTATAACTCTGAAAAACATAGGGGTCTCCGTCATCAGTAAAATCACGATTATTATTATAATCAAAATAGAAATTATACACTGAATCAACTGACAGCGTTATCAGCATTACATTAACAATCCCGAGTTTGGAATATACAGATTCCCTGAGGAACCATAATATTCCAATAGTATCAGTTGTATTTTCAAGATTGGGAAATGTTATTTTAAAAACATCCATTGGGATTTTATGATTCGGATATTTATGCGTGAAAGGAGTTGTATTAACAATATTCGATTTCAGTCTGATGATCATAACAGGCATAACAGTACTATCTGTTATCTGCGAATTCACATTAACAATATCGTATCCTGCTTTTCCAATATCATATAATGATGTTAATCCAGTCATTTTACCTGTTGGACCTTCACCGTGTTGCGCAATTGCTCCACTTACAAAACAAAATACAAATACAAAAAATAAATTAAATTTTATGAACATATACTTAAAAAATATTGAAATTTTGCACAAAAATAAAAGATATTAATTATTTATTCTCTTCTGCGAATTTTAATCCTGTCAGGAATGCATCTATATTTACTTTAATAATATCTTCGCCTTTATTTTGGAAAATATTTCGGATTGCATCTTCAAGAAAATTGTAATCCAAATCAAGAAACGGCGAACTTGCACCAAGCATAACTATATTGGCTGACCTAACCGAGCCTAAATCCTTTGCAATCTGTTCGGCATTCAAAGCAATATGTCGTGGAAAAGCCTCAATTTCAGATATTACTTTATTTATATCGGGATAGTTGGGAATATTAACGAAAGGTTCGGTATTGGTTATCAGCCAGCCATCCGGCGATAACATCGGCAAATACCTTAACGACTCCATTGGCTCAACAGAAACTATCAGGTCGGTTTTACCTCCGGGAATAAGGTCGGAAGCAATTTCTTCGGAGGAAAGTCGTAAATGCGACTGGACGTCACCTCCGCGCTGGCTCATTCCATGAACCTCTGCCTGCTTTAAAAACAAACCTGCATTAACTGCAGCAGTGCCAATTATTGCCGCAATTGAAAGAATTCCTTGTCCACCAACTCCAGCTAATATTATATCTTTTTTCATCTGTTTATATTTTAGTAGTTAATTGACGTTTAGCTATTTGTATTTTTCAGAAA
>JADFUO010000487.1 GCA_015222115.1 Bacteroidota bacterium
ATATAAAACAAAGGTTTCAAATTGCAGGAACAAATCTTAAAATTCAAAGCAATTATCTGAATTCTAAAAAATTAAACCATTTATTTGAATTAGACTATTATTACCTTGCTGATTTTTATGAAACAAACGAACAAAACATTTATTTTAAAACAAGACTTGATAAAAATTTCAAACTTTTCAATCTTACCGAAAATCAAAATTTAGGATTGATTGCCGATATTAATTATTATAACAATACCGACAGCTTAAATACCAATAACAGTACTGTTGTTCGTTTTCTGCCTTTTATCAGCACCGATTTCAATCAATATAAATTTTATTTGGGTTTAGATGCATCTATAGAACTTGACAGTACAACTAAATTGTTTTTTTACCCAATAGCTAAAGCAGAAGTTGTTGTTATTCCAAAAAATTTAATTGCTTATGCTGGCGTGAAAGGAGAACTCAATAAAAATTCATTTAAAATACTGAGTGATAAAAATCCATTCATCATCTCAACAATTCCTTTAGAATATTCAAATAATAAATTTGAAGTATTTGGTGGATTAAACGGAAATTTGTTTGAGACTCTTGATTTTAATGTTTGTTTATCCAATTCATTAATTGATAATATGCCATTTTTCGTGAACGACACTTCCAATATTCTAAACAATACATTTAATGTAGTTTTTGATGATATTAGCCTGTTAAAAGTTAAAGCTGAAATTTCTTATCAAAAAAGGGAGAAAATAAAATTAAATTTCAGTGCGGCTTTCAATAAATATACAATGGATAAGGAACTAAAGCCCTGGCACAAACCTGATTTTGAAATATCATTTGGTGCAAATTACAACATCTCAAATAAATTCATTATCAAAGCAGAAATATTTGCTTACAGTAAAATTTTTGCCAGAACTTTTAATAATAACACAGAAATTTCTGAAGAAATTAAGGGATGGATTGATTTAAACCTTGGATTTGAGTATAGAATAAATAAAATATTTTCTGTTTTTGTCAACTTTAATAACATAGGAAATTTGCAATATCAAAAATGGCATAATTATCCTGTTCAGCAATTCAATTTTATTGCTGGTATAACTTATTCATTTTAAACAACATACTTATTATAACATATTCTCACATCCTTACTTTATAAGACAAATATCTTTTTTTAATTCCGCTAATAGATTTCCACATTAAAATGTTAATAAAAACATTGATTTTACTGGTATTTTATACAATTTTTTTGATAAATATTTGTTACCTTTGCAGATATATTTAATTTAACATAACTATTTGATTATGACCGACGAAGAAAAAATCGCAATAGCAAGTGAAAATTACACTGCGGATAATATACAAGTACTTGAAGGATTGGAAGCTGTTCGTAAGAGACCGGCTATGTATATTGGTGATATAAGTACCAGAGGATTACATCATCTGGTTTATGAAGTTATTGACAATTCAATAGATGAAGCACTTGTGGGATATTGCGACAAAATTGATGTTTTTATCCACGAGGATAATTCAATTACTGTTATTGATAATGGACGAGGAATCCCAACCGGTTTGCATGAAAAAGAGAACAGGTCGGCTTTAGAAGTTGTAATGACCGTTTTGCATGCAGGAGGAAAATTTGATAAAGATTCTTATAAGGTTTCAGGAGGATTGCATGGTGTTGGAGTTTCATGTGTTAACGGACTTTCATCAAAACTTATCGCAAAAGTTTACAGAGAAGGTAAAATATTTATTCAGGAATATGCTTATGGCAAACCCTTAGAAAATGTAAAAGTTATCGGAGAAACTTCAAAATCAGGAACTGAAATCACATTCGTGCCTGATAATAGTATTTTTATCACAACTACTTACGATTATAATATTCTATCTTCCCGATTACGTGAACTCGCTTTCCTGAATAAAGGCATCGTACTTTCCATCACAGATTACAGAGAAAAGGACGAATCTGGAAATTTCATATCTCAGGAATTTTATTCAGAGCACGGGCTTATAGATTTTATAAGTTATCTTGATGCAACCAGGGAAAAATTAATGCCGGAGCCAATCGCAATTGAAGGCAAAAAAAATGGTATTCCCGTTGAAATTGCAATGCAATATAATACTTCTTTTGCTGAAAATCTTCACTCGTATGTTAATAACATCAACACACATGAAGGAGGCACACACCTGTCGGGTTTCAGACGGGGACTGACACGAACTTTAAAAAACTATGCCGAAAAATCAGGTATGTTGTCTAAATTAAAATTTGACATCAACGGCGATGATTTCCGTGAAGGATTAACAGCAATTCTTTCAGTAAAAGTTGCCGAGCCTCAGTTTGAAGGTCAAACCAAAACCAAATTAGGCAACTCAGAAGTGATGGGAGCAGTTGACCAAATGGTCAGCGAATCATTAACCAATTACCTTGAAGAACATCCAAAAGAATCCAAAATCATTGTAAACAAAGTTATTTTGGCAGCAACCGCCCGTCATGCCGCACGTAAAGCACGCGAACTTGTTCAGCGAAAAAATGTTTTATCCGGTTCGGGTTTGCCCGGAAAACTTTCCGACTGCTCTGAAAGAGACCCCTCATTATGCGAAATCTATCTTGTTGAGGGTGATTCGGCAGGTGGCACAGCCAAACAGGGTCGTGACCGCAAATTTCAAGCAATTTTACCGCTAAGAGGTAAAATACTTAATGTTGAAAAAGCAATGCCTTATAAAATATTTGAAAGCGAAGAAATAAAGAATATGTTTACTGCTTTAGGTGTTACTATCGGAACGGAAGAAGACAGTAAAGCTCTCAATCTTGAAAAACTTCGATATCACAAAATCATTATTATGACTGATGCTGATGTTGACGGAAGTCACATCGCAACTTTAATACTTACCTTCTTCTTCCGGTATATGATGGAACTTATTGAAAGAGGATATGTTTATATCGCAACTCCACCGCTCTACCTTATTAAAAAAGGAAAAGCACAACACTATTGCTGGTCGGAAGAAGAACGTGAAAAAGTTATAAAAGAATTATCACCAAATGGTAATGAAAGCGGTATCCATATCCAGCGTTACAAAGGTTTGGGTGAGATGAATGCCGAGCAACTATGGGTAACTACAATGGATCCCGAATTCCGTACACTCAGGCAAGTTACTATTGAAAGTGGCACCGAAGCCGACCGCGTCTTCTCAATGCTCATGGGCGATGAAGTACCTCCACGAAGAGAATTTATTGAACAGAATGCCAAGTATGCAAATATTGATGTGTAGGATGATAACTATTTAGTGTCGGTCTATAAAGTCACGTTCTAACAATTTAAGATTTTAGAATTCAGATTTATGATTTTCAAATACTTCTAAAATCATAAAACTTGTCCGTATGGATCGTTAATCGTTATTCTGAAATCATTTGAAA
>JADFUO010000057.1 GCA_015222115.1 Bacteroidota bacterium
AATGTAAAATACTGGAACAAAGAAAATAAAGTATTTTATGGAGATGTGATTAGTTACTATGCATATTTGCCTGCAACTTTCATCTATAAGGACATAACATTAAGCTTTACCGAAAACTACAAAGGAGAACATAAATTTATTATTTATGGGGAAAAAACCTCTACTGGTATAAAAGCTATTAGAATGACAATGGGTTTATCAATTCTTTATTCACCCTTCTTTTTTTTAGGTCACATAGGTGCAAAAATATTTGGCTATGATTCCGGTGGTTTTTCTGCTCCTTATGTATTTGCTTTGTTAATGAGTTGTATTTTTTATTTAAGTATAGGATTATATTTTTTAAGAAAAATTTTACAGCATTATTTTTCTAAAATAGTTACGGCAATTACTATAGTGTTTATAGTTTTTGGTACAAACTTATTTTTGTATTCAAGTTTTCGCGCACCTGTTTCACATGCTTATAGTTTTTCATTAATTGCCGTTTTCCTGTATCTTACAATAAAATGGCACGAGCGAAGCACATTAAGAAATACCATTTTGCTTGGTCTGATTAGTGGCTTGATTACTCTTATCAGGCCAACAAACGTTATAGTTTTAATTTTTATATTACTGTGGGGTGTAAGCTCAAAAAAAGAATTTATTGAAAGATTAAAGTATTTTATCAGAAACTATTATCTAATTTTAATAATGATTGGTTCGTTCATAATTGTCTTGATACCTCAATTATTATATTGGAAAATTGTTTCAGGTCATTTTATTTATTATTCGTATGGGGAAGAAGGCTTCTTGTTTACTAATCCTCAAATAATTAGAGGAATATTTAGTTATAGAAATGGGTGGCTTGTTTATTCGCCTATAATGATTTTTTCATTAATTGGTATTATATTTTTATTTCGCAGACAAAAAGAATTTTTCCTCCCAACGCTTCTTTTCACTTTATTAAATATCTATATTATCCTTTCCTGGTGGTGCTGGTGGTATGTAGGTTTCGGGCAAAGAGCTTTCATTGATTCATATAGCATACTTTCCATTCCTATGGCTGCTTTTATCGGTTGGACTTTAGAACAAAAAAAATTAATTAAAATTAGTATCCTTACAGTGGCTTTACTATTTTTTTCATTAGGTGTTTTCCATACTGTACAGTATTGTCATGGCTCTATTCATTTTAATTCAATGACAAAAGCTGCTTATTGGGAATCATTTGGTAAAATTCGTCCGACTTCGAAATTTTGGTCATTACTTGAAACCCCCGACTCCCAAAAAGCTATGAAAGGAATTCAAGCTATTAAACCAAAGAAAAAAACGGAAAAATGATCCTTCTGTCAATATTCCATTATTACAGCTTTTTTATAATTTAAATAAAAGGGTAAACTTTTTAGCCTAAGAGCCTGATATTTTTATCCGAACAACAATTCAAATACATCTTCAATCTTTCTTACGGTTGTAATTTTTATTTTAGGATTTTTAAGATTTAATCCTTTCTTATTATATTTTGAGATAAGAATTTGTTCAAACCCGAGCTTTTCAGCTTCACCGATTCTTTGCTCAATACGATTCACGGGTCTGATCTCACCGGATAATCCAACTTCGGCTGAAAAACAAATTTTTTGATCAATCGGGAAATCTTCATTTGAAGATAAAATAGCAGAAATAACAGCAAGGTCAATTGCCGGGTCATCAACTTTTATTCCGCCGGCAATATTTAAAAACACATCTTTAATACCCAAACGAAAACCGCTTCTTTTTTCCAGAACTGCGAGTAACATGTTCAATCGCCGCAAATCAAAGCCTGTTGATGACCTTTGTGGTGTTCCGTAAGCAGCAGAACTGACCAAAGCCTGTACTTCAATCAACATGGGTCGCATACCTTCTAAAGTTGCAGCTATTGCAACACCGCTCACGTTTTCATCTCTTTGCGAGATAAGTATTTCCGATGGATTGGATACTTCTCTTAACCCCGAATCCTGCATTTCATAAATTCCCAATTCAGATGTTGAGCCAAAACGGTTTTTGGTAGCTCTTAAAATCCGGTATCCGTAATTTCTGTCGCCTTCAAACTGAAGTACGGTATCAACCATGTGTTCTAAAAGTTTCGGACCGGCAAGACTTCCTTCTTTTGTTATGTGCCCGATCAAAAAAACCGGAACATCAGTTAATTTTGAGTAACGCTGCATTTCGGAAGCACATTCCCTTATCTGCGAAATGCTTCCTGCAGATGTATCAATAATATCCGTATGCAGTGTTTGAACAGAATCAATTATTAAAATATCAGGAGTTAATTTTTCAATCTGCCTGAAAATATTTTGTGTTGAAGTTTCGGTAAGGATATAACAGTTTGGACTATTAATTCCGATGCGTTCTGCCCTCATCTTGATTTGCTGAGCACTTTCTTCACCGGTTACATATAGAACCTTAAGATTTTTAATATTAAGTGCAATCTGTAACATTAATGTGGACTTGCCTATACCCGGCTCACCACCAATTAAAACCAATGAACCATAAACTAATCCCCCGCCTAATACCCTGTTAAGTTCATTATTATTAGTATTTATACGATTTTCCTTAGCTTCTTTAATTTCATTGACAGGCACCGGCTTTCCAGAATCTTTTTTTGTTGAAAGTTTTGCAATCTGATCTTTATCTTTTTCCCTATGTACAACTTCTTCAGCATAAGTATTCCATTCGCCGCAGGAAGGACATCTGCCAATCCATTTCGGTGATTGTGCCCCGCAATTCTGACAAAAAAATATGATTCTAGGTTTTGCCATTTTGATCTGAATATTTATATATTAATATCCAATAACTTATAACGTGTAACATTTTATTAAATCTTTTTTGTCTTATCAATTATTGAAGTAGTAGAATAACCGGGTAAAAAATCAATTGTTTTTATTTCTCCGCCTTTTGCTTTTACAATATCATAGCCAACAATATCTTCGGGTTTATAGTCACTGCCTTTGATCAAAATATCGGGTTGTACAAATTTGATTAAATTATATGGAGTATCTTCGTCAAATAATATTACCGCACTTACAAAACCTAAAGATGCCAAGATCATAGCTCTTGAATTTTCATTATTAATGGGACGGTTAATTCCTTTTATCGTCCTGACAGAATCATCAGAATTCAATCCAACAATTAACACATCTCCAAATTCTGCAGCTTTAGATAAATAATCAATATGTCCTAAATGAAGTATATCAAAGCATCCGTTAGTAAATACTATTTTCTTACTTAAAAATCTCCAAATTGCTAACTGATATTTTAAAGATTCTTTAGAAAATATTTTTGATTTTATAATTTCAAGTTTTGACATGTTCGGCTTTTTTTCTTTGTAAAAATATCATAATATATGAAAAAACTCCAACAACAATAAGCATTATTCCCTGTGAAGTATGAATTAAAGTTGCCCATGATGCAGCAGCAGTCGATGGAACATCATATAAT
>JADFUO010000488.1 GCA_015222115.1 Bacteroidota bacterium
AGTGGGTATTGAACGTATATAAGAATAACAGTACCATTAAAACATGCAGTTATTTTCTCAAAAAACGCACGGCAGATGCTTTGAATGACAACCAAACCTTTTTCCCTTCTTTTAAATTAAACCTTTCAAGAGATTGATTTGTAACAATTACAGCTAATTTTACGCCAATATCCACAATTATTTCCACGCCCAGACTTTTTGGAAGAATCTCTGTAATTATACCTTCAAAATTATTTACAGCACTTGAATCAATTTTTTGGTTGCAAATTATTATGTCTTCGCCTCTAATCAAAACATATCCATCGGATTCAATTTCGTTGGTTAAAAGTTTAATCCTGACATTATTAGTGATTGATGCTATACGAATTTCTTCAGTTGGAGGATTTAATCTTGATTTGAAGTAATTTTTTATACCGGTTAAATTCGCAACAAACTCAGAACCGGGATGTTGAAAAACATCATGGGGTGAACCATACTGAATAATACTTCCGTCATATAAAATTCCAACCTTATTTGCAAGTAAGATTGCTTCTTCATAATCATGTGTAACATGGATAATTGTCTGCCCGTTTTTGTTAAGATTCCTCAACAATTTTCGCAAGCCATCAAGAAGTTGCACATCAAGCGATGACAGTGGCTCGTCAAGAAGCAATATTTTAGGGTTTAATGCAAGGGCGCGTGCAAGTGCAACCCGTTGCAGTTCGCCACCGGATAAAGTTGCAGGTTTGCGTTTGAGAAGATGGAGTAAATCAAATTTACCGGCAAGCTCATTAATACAGGTATTGATTTTTTTCTTTGGAATTTTATTACTTTTTAACGGATATGCTATATTTTCTTTTACTGATAAATGCGGAAACACTGCATAATCCTGAAAAACCATACCTGTTCCTCTTTTTTGTATTTTTTCATTTGTGATATTTTTACCTTCAATAATAATTTCTCCCGAATCAGGAATTATCAGCCCGGCGATCATTTCAAGCAATAAAGTCTTTCCCGAACCTGAAACTCCCAATAAAACAAAATAGTCGCCTTTATCTACAGAAAAGCTGAGGTTCTTAATATTGAAATTTTCAAATTTTTTGCTTATGTTTTTAACTTTCAGCATTTTTCCTTTCCCTTGAAAGTAATCTTAAAATTACAAAAACCACCAAACTGACAGTGATAAATATTACAGCAACCGGTTGGGCATACTTCAACCCGAATGCTCCGAAACGTTCAAAAATTAAAACAGGAGTTATCATTGGATGGTAAGCAATAATAACGACTGCACCAAATTCGCTCATACCCCGCGCAAACATCATAATCAAGCCGCTTAAAATATTCCTCCACGCCAAAGGCAATGAGATTGTAAAAAACACTCTGAAAGGTGAAGCACCTAAGTTAAGCGCTGCTTTTTCAAGTCTTACAGGCACTCCTGCAAACCCATCTCTAGCTGCATTAATTAAAAAAGGTAAACTTACAAATGCCATAGCAATTGCAATTCCGGCAGGATGACCAACCAAATCCAAACCTATTTCCGAAGCCATCTTCCCTACCACCGAATTTCTTGATACAAACCCAAGAATAGCAATACCGGCAGCAGTATGAGGAATAACAATAGGTAAATTAATTATTCCAAGAACTAATCTTTTTAATGGAAATTTTTTCCTTGCAAGCAGATAAGCGAAAGGAATGGCTGCAATTGCAAAAATTACTGTTCCTACCATTGCAGTGTATAAAGTCAGCCAGATACTTTTCTGCACTTCAGCTTCTTTTGATGTTTCAATTATCGCTTCCGGCGAAGTTGAAATAAACATCCCAACCAAAGGAGCAACGATAAATAATAAAACCAAGCCTCCAAGAAAGGCAAAGACAAGATTTATAGGTTGAAACTTATTCATCAAAAGCTAAAAAATTATATTTGCGAAATTAGTACAAAAAAATATCTGACCCGAATGAGCCAGATATTTTCTGATATATATTATGCTATTATCCCGCAATTTTTTATTCATTTCATTTCCATTCTACATTCATAATTGAATATTTTAAATTCTACATTTAATATCCAACTATGTTTCCATTTTATTTGTCCAAAAGTAATACCTCGACATAACCTTGTGCTACGTTATGATTCATAATCCCAATTTCTTCCTTATCTTCTTCGGAATGGCATATTTATTAACCACTATGTTCATGGTTTTGTATTTTACAAAGGGTTCAGAAGCATAAAAATACCCATCATAAATATGGTCTTCTGTGCCCCATGAATTTTTTACCTTATAAAATTTATTACCATTCTGGTCATTTGCAATTCCAACGATCAACATTCCGTGGTCATCGGTTGTTAAATAATTATCAAAGGCTTCCTGACGCATTTCCTGTGTGATCTCTTTTTCTTTTACAGGTTTTTCAAAACTGTAAAGAGCTTTCTTTTTTTCTTTATCTGTTAATTTTTCCCATTTTTCTTTTTCTGTTCCGCTTAAATCTGTTACTTCTTCATCCGGGACAATGGCAACACCATTTTTCCATGAAAATCCTTTCTCGCTGATATCAGCTCCCCAGGCCACTGTATAGCCGTTTTCTATTATATAATCAATAACTTCAATCAACTCATCAAGAGGTAAATTGTAAGTTTCGCTGTACATCCAGTTATCAGGGATTTCCATAATAAATGATTCGTAAAACGGATGATGAGTGTATGAAGTTAACTCAACATAGTCATCAGGATTGATTTCAAGCATTTCTGCAAAACTCTTAGGAGTGTATTCAATGCCTTCATAAATAAAAGTTTCGGGATAATCACCGAGATAAGCATCTAATACTCCTTCAAATCCCTTATGCCAGACAGGTGTAAGCTTTTTATTTCTGTTTTTAACAACAGCATCCGCATAGGCTTTTAAAACATTGTCCATCTCGCCGTGAATATGGTTTTCTTCTCCGATTACTTTTCCGTCATATACTTCTTCGGGAACAATCCCGTAATTTTTTATCACATATAATACATCATTATAACCTCCCCCACCTGCCATATTTATTTTTCCGTGAAAACGAACATATTTTATTGCCTTATCTGAATAAGTATTTCTAACAATAAACATTTCTGAAAGGTCAAAAGTATCTTTTCCCATTCTTAATAATTCTGCTTCAATCATTCCAAGGCTTGAAAAACTCCAGCAAGTTCCCGAACGGTACTGGTTTTTTACAGATGTTGAAGGATTTTCTTTTACAATTGTAAAAATATAAACTTCTTCTTTTTGTTCTTCTTCTTCTTTGTCCTGTGCATTAACATTAACAGCAAGAAAAATTAATATTGTTAACAACATTGACAAAATTTTAAAATAAAATCTCATAAGAATTAATTTTTTAGGTTAAGAATATTTTAATAATTCGCAAATATATAAAAAATTAATAGAGCCAGAATAATTAAAATCACATCGGGATGGTCTGAATTTATGATATATTTTGTCTGTCCATAAAGTCCACCTTGAGAAATATTTTAGATTTTAGAATTGAGATTTAAGATTTAATACATTGAAGATTAATAAGTTAGCAACAAATCTAAAATCACAAATTATAACTTAAAAACACTGACTTTATAGACAGGCACTAATTATCATATTTCATGTCTGCCATACGCCTGTAATAGTTATATCTCCACTGTGCGCTCTCTTTAGACGCCTTAAACAATACTTTTGCCTCTTTGGGGAATGATTTTGTCAACGAGGCAAATCTTACTTCCGAATTGAGGAAATCCTGGAATTTATCCCAGTCAGGCTCTTTTGAATCCAGAACAAACGGATTTTTTCCTTCTGCTTCAAGCAATGGATTATAATGATACAAGTGCCAATAACCTGCTTCAACTGCTGATTTTGCCTCAGCTTGTGGGTTCATTCCTTTCTTCAGACCATGTG
>JADFUO010000489.1 GCA_015222115.1 Bacteroidota bacterium
GATTAGCATAGATATTCAGGAGCATTTTTTCTAATATTTTTTCATCCCCTTTTATATTATTAAGCTGTTTAGTTATATAATTCTTAAAGGCTTTCTTATCTTCAGATGTATATTTATCAATGTATTTTTCATCATTATATAATATATCATAAGCAATATAATTTGTCTTCCAAAGCTTATAATTTTCATAAATTTGTTTGTCAATCATTCGTGTCAATTGATTAATTTTATCATTATTAGCTCTTTCTTCAATTTCATATAACTTATCATTAATTGGTTTTCCTACTGAAAAGTGAATTCTTCCTTTTTGCTGAGTAATACCTGTGATTATACTTTTCAAATCTTCACCAGGGCTTTTTTTGTATGGAGCATTTAGCGAAGAATACAATTCCATAACTTTCAAGACATCGCATGGTTCATACTCATACGAAATAGTAAGAGGTACAATATTGAGCTCAGTAAAATTTTCTATAAAATTGTCTGTACCACTAATATTTAACATTTTTAGCAAGCCGGGTTCTGTTTTATCATTTCCATCCTTTGTGCGCCCTTTTCGCTGGGCAATCCAAAGAGAAGTGTTTTTCCCGGTTATGGTATAACGCATGTATGCAGACAATCGTTTTAAATTAGTAAGCATTTCCCTTTTTGTGCCATTACGAACAACTTTAAACATTCTGTTTACTTTACCGGCATCAATAATAAATTCAGATGTCATTAAATTACTCCCGAATGTAATTTCAGAGGTTTCAAAATTATGCTCAACCAGTAGTATTTGTAAAATAGCTGAATCAAGCAAAATATCACGGTGATTTGCAATAAATAAATAAGCATTATCAGGGTCAATATTATCAAAGCCCGAGCAAGTTAGACCGTTGGAAGTTTGTTTTACAATTGACCTGATAGCCGGGTGCATAAATATTTTCTGAAATTCAATTGCAGAAGTAATTGTATGAATTTCCGAAATTATTTCTTCATTAGGTCTGTCAGGGAAAAGGTAATCAAGAATTTTACCGAATATAGGTACGGAAGTAATTCTCTTTAAAGCAGGGTTTATTTCTTCGTCGTTATAAGGGCGAATATCTTCAAAGTCAAAAGATGTATTCATAGTTTTAAAATTAAATCAATATCGATTTGTGCTCCGGAGTAATTTAATTCGAATTCATTTAAAAAGCTTTTTTAGATAAATATTTCCCTAATTCTTTACCGCATTTGGCATAAGCTTCCTGTATTCTATATCCTGTATCATAATCAGCTCCCCATCCACCTGAACCCGGAGATTTTGTAATTTTTATTTTTGCCAATTCTTTATCCGGATTACCCGTTTCAATAAATATTACATCGACATTTATCAGTGCGGGCCTTCGCGAAATACCAATATTATACCCCGGTTCGGTAAAAGTAGTTTTTAATATCATGGTATATTTTGCATCTTTGCTTGCAGCACTGATAATTACTTTGCTGCTTTCCAAATATTTGTTTATTAATTCTTCAAATTTTGGTTGAAATCTGTCAGCCCTGTCATTAAGCCAATTTTCACGCCATTTATCACCTTTTCCCTGCTCATCATCATTATAATCTTTAACTTTTTTTGCAAGGTAGTCTTCTTCATTATCAAATTTTCCAACAGACATCTCATCATAATCATAATCTACTTTTAAGATTTCTTGTCCTTTTAAGAAATTCAGATTTCCTGATACCAATTTAATTTTTTGTCCATAAACCATTCCTGAAAAAATAATGGCTATTCCAATTAATAAAATTTTTAATGTTTTCATTATTTTATTATTTTAATTAATAAATGAATTATA
>JADFUO010000490.1 GCA_015222115.1 Bacteroidota bacterium
CATAATTATTCCGAAACTTCTTTTAAAGAGTTGATGAAGAAAAGAATTTATCATATCTTACTTATTTCAAGTAAGTATGATGCATTTTTACTTGAAGAGGATGGAAGAATTGATGAGCAGATATTTGATGAATATGTTTCATTAAATCTCAGGTATCCACCACGATTCATCCTGGTTTCAACTTCGGAGCAGGCTTTTGCAACTTTAGAGGAAGAGAGTATAGATATGATAATTATAATGCTGAGTGATGGCGATATTGATACTTTTGAATTAACAAGAATTATTAAAAATAAATACCCTGACAAACCAATTGTTGTATTAACTCCATTTTTACGTAAGGTTACATTAAAACTTTATGAAGATAATTTAAAAGAAATAGATTATATTTTTTGCTGGCTAGGTAATGCTGATATTTTACTTGCAATAGTTAAACTTATTGAAGATAAAATGAATGCTGAACATGACATATTAGATGTTGGTGTTCAGGCAATTCTTATAGTTGAGGATTCGGTGAGGTTTTATTCAAGTTTTTTACCCAACATTTATAAAATTATTTTTAAACAATCTAAAAAATTTATGACAGAAGGTCTTAATATGCATCAGCAGATGCTGAGAATGAGAGGACGTCCTAAAATCCTTCTGGCAACTACTTATGAAGAAGCATTAGTTTTATATGAAAAATACAAAAACAATTTATTAGGTATAATTTCGGATATCGGATATAATAGAAATGGCAAAATAGATCCGCAAGCAGGAATAAAACTTTGTAAAAAGATAACAAGTATTGATAAACAAATTCCTATTTTATTACAATCATCCGAAGCTAAAAATGAAAAAATTGCAAAAAAGCTTAACGTTGGTTTTTTAAATAAAAATTCAAAGAAACTATCAACTGAATTACGTGACTTTATTTTTCAAAATTTTGCTTTTGGCGATTTAGTATTTTATCATCCTAAAACCAATAAAGAAATTGTACGTATTTCAGATCTTAAAGCCCTGCAAAATAAGTTATATGATATTCCTGACGATGCTTTTATATCACATCTTGATAGAAATTACATTTCTAAGTGGTTGTATGCAAGAGCATTATTTCCAATTGCTGAAACTTTTAAAAGTTATGAACGTGAGGACTTTAATGATTTGGACGAAGTAAGAAGATATATATTTGATACAATTGCCGATTTCAGGCTTAATAAAGGAAGAGGTGTTATTGCAAAATTTCAAAAGGATAATTTTGATGAATATTTAAATTTTTCCCGTATAGGCGAAGGTTCAATCGGTGGAAAAGCAAGAGGTTTGGCTTTTATTGATTCGCTTATTAAACGAAATAATTTACTGAATAAGTTCAAAGATACAATTATTACAATACCAAGAACCGTAACAATTGGAGTTGATATCTTTGATGAATTTATGGAGAATAATAATTTGTATAAAATTGCATTATCCGGTGCAAGTGATAAAGAAATATTAAATCAGTTTATTGAAGCCAGACTTCCTTTTCATATTCATGCAGATCTATTAGCATTTATGTCAGTAATAAATAAACCAATTGCAATCAGGTCATCAAGTTTATTAGAAGATTCACTTTATCAACCCTTTGCAGGAGTTTATTCAACTTATATGATCCCAAATATCAAATCGGACGAAAGGCTATGTCTACAACAATTAAGTTATGCAATAAAATGTGTATATGCTTCTACTTTTTTCAAAGATGGTAAAGCATATTTAGAAGCCATTTCAAATATTATTGATGAAGAAAAAATGGGAATAGTTATTCAGGAAGTATGCGGCACAAAATATGGAAATAGATTTTATCCTGTAATTTCCGGTGTTGCAAGGTCATTAAATTTTTATCCCATATCTCCCGAAAAACCCGAAGATGGCATTGCAAACGTTGCACTTGGCTTAGGTAAATATATTGTTGAGGGTGGAGTAAATTTACGGTTTTCACCAAAATATCCGAAAAAAGTATTACAGCTTTCCTCACCTGATATGGCATTAAGAGATTCTCAAAAACAATTTTATGCACTTAATCTGGATAAAAACAGCTTTATACCATCTACTGACGACGGTATAAATATATTGAAACTTAGAATAAATGAGGCTGAAAAAGATCATACACTTAAATATGTAGCTTCTACTTATGATTTTGAAAATGATATTTTAAGAGATGGAATAAATTATAAAGGCAAAAAATTAATAACCTTTTCAAATATTTTAAATCATAATGTATTTCCTTTGGCTGAAATATTGCAAAATATTTTGGATATTAGTCAAGAAGAAATGAATGATCCTATTGAAATTGAATTTGCAGTTAACTTAGACACTCCCAAGGGACAACCTAAGATTTTTAATTTCTTACAAATACGGCCAATAGTTGAAAATAAAGAAATTTTTGATGTAAAAATTGAAAAAATACAATTAGATAAAACAATTATTTATTCAGATACTGCATTAGGCAATGGAGTAATTGATAATATATATGACTTTATTTATGTTAAACCTGATTCGTTTAATTCAATGGAAAACCCCAATATTGCAGTAAAAATCGGAAATATTAATGAACAATTAATCAAAGAAAAAAGAAATTACGTTCTGGTAGGACCTGGAAGATGGGGTTCTTTTGACCCTTGTCTTGGTATTCCGGTTAAATGGTCGCAAATATCCGGTGCAAGAGTCATTGTTGAATCAGGTTTGGAGAATTACAGAATTGACCCAAGCCAGGGAACGCACTTTTTTCAAAACCTGACATCTTTCCGCGTAGGGTATTTTACAATTAATCCATACATCAACGACGGTTATTATGATTTAGATTATTTGTCAAAATTCAAGCCATTATATGAAGATGAATTTATAAGGCATATCAGATTTAAAAATCCTTTAAAAATATTGATTGACGGAAAGAAGAATTTAGGTGTGATATTTAAGTTTGAATATTCAGAATAATTTACATTGAAATTGTCTTTGTTTGTGAATTAATCGGGTTAAAAATATTTTTTATATAAATTAATATAATCATATTAAAATAATATAATTTTGCCAAATATTTTTTTGCGATTATTTAAAACATTTTTTAACAATCAAATAACATAATAATATGAATTTAGAAAAATTAATGATTGACCTTGAGAAAAAACATCCCGGAGAAGTTGAATATTTGCAAGCTGTTCGTGAAGTTTTAGAATCAATCGAAGATGTAGTTAATGAAAATCCTCAATTTGAATCAGCAGGAATTATTGAACGAATTATTGAACCCGATCGTATATTTACTTTTAAGGTGCCTTGGGTTGATGATTCCGGAAAAGTTCATGTAAATATCGGATACAGGATTCAGTTTAACAATGCTATTGGTCCGTATAAAGGTGGTCTGCGTTTTCACCCGAGTGTGAATTTAAGTATATTAAAATTTCTCGGTTTTGAACAAATATTTAAAAACAGCTTAACAACACTTCCGATGGGAGGTGGTAAAGGTGGTTCGGATTTTAATCCTAAAGGAAAATCCAATGCTGAAATTATGAGATTTTGCCAGTCGTTTATGCTTGAATTATGGAAGCTTATTGGTCCGGAAACTGATGTTCCTGCCGGTGATATTGGCGTTGGCGGTAGAGAAATCGGATATTTATTCGGAATGTATAAAAAATTAACCAATGAGCATAAAGGTGTTTTAACAGGAAAAGGATTAAATTGGGGTGGTAGTTTGATCAGACCCGAAGCAACAGGTTTTGGTACGGTTTATTTCACTGAAGAAATGTTAAAAACCCAAAATGATACAATTAAAGGAAAAACCGTTGCTATTTCCGGTTTTGGAAATGTAGCCTGGGGAGCAGTACAAAAAATTAACGAGTTGGGTGGTAAAGTTGTTACACTTTCAGGACCCGATGGTTATATCTATGACCCTGATGGTATAAAAGATGAAAAAATTGTTTATATGCTTGAATTAAGAGCATCAAATCAGGATATTGTAAAACCATATTCTTATGAATTTCAAAGTGCTCAATTTCACCAGGGTAAACATCCATGGGAAGTAAAATGCGATGTTGCTATACCTTGTGCTACTGAAAATGAACTGAATAAAGAGGATGCTGAAAATCTAATTAAAAATGGTTGTATTTGTGTGGCAGAAGGCGCTAATATGCCTTCAACACCTGAAGCTATTGAAGTGTTCCAGGAAAACAAAATTTTGTATGGTCCCGGCAAAGCTGTTAATGCCGGCGGTGTTGCTACATCAGGTTTGGAAATGTCACAAAATTCAATGAAACTGAATTGGCCTGCTTCAGAAGTGGATGATAGGCTTCACCATATAATGAATAGTATTCATGAGTCATGTGTTAAATATGGGAAACAAGAAGATGGGTATATTGATTATGTTAAAGGAGCTAATGTTGCTGGCTTCCTTAAGGTAGCAAATTCAATGATGGACCTGGGGGTTGTTTAATTAGTGACTGTCTATAATGCCAATTATATTGATAAAATTTTAGATTTATGATTTATGATTTTTAATTTATAATCTGCTGATAGTCAACATAGTTATTAATTTTTAAATCTAAATTCTAAATTCTTAAATCGTTAATCTGAAATCAAAAAAAATAATTTATTTATTAATATTGTATCAGCAATTATTTAGTAATCTTGTAAAATTTAAAGAGAAAAGCAATGTACGATTTTATGTCATTAAAGTTAAAATGCCCGGTATGCAACGAATCGTTAATGGAACACGATCATTTGGTTGATAATGAACCGAGCATTAAATTAAAAATTAAAATTGCGGGGAAAAAAGGAGCGATTAATTTGAGTTCAATTTATGGCAGTTATAATTATATTTCGGATATTGAGTTGCCAAAAGGCGAAATAGCTGAATTTACTTGCCCGCATTGCAATGCTCTCATAATCTCAGATGCAGAGTGTTTAACCTGCGGTGCTCCAATGGTGCCGTTTTATCTTGATATGGGCGGTAAAGTAAGTATTTGTTCACGGAGTGGTTGTAAAAATCATAAAGTTGAGTTTGAAGACCTTTCCGATGCATTAAACAAATTGTATCAGGAATACGGCTTTGGTGGCAAAATACATGATAAAAAAATTGAACCCCATGATAAAGGCAAAAAAACCGAAGCTGTAGAAACTGATTCTAATAAAGAAATTATTCATTCGGGAACATTTTTGCAGGTATATTGTCCTCATTGTAAAAAAAGTCTTATTGAGAACGATATGCTTAAATTAAAAATTACTACCGACGAAACAGGTTATTTAATGCTAAGCCCGTATTTAAATGTATTTACTTCAAAATCCACAATATTTTTATCCGAAGATAAAGTTATTGAAGATATAAGATGTCCGCATTGTGATAAAAGTCTGATTGTAGATAAGATAAAATGCGGAAAGTGTGGCTCTCCTGTTGCTAAAATTTCAATCAGTGCCCGTACAAAATTTTTAGATTTTTATATCTGTACTAAAAAGGGATGTAAGTGGCATGGCTTGAGTGAAGATGATTTTTATGATATCCGGCTGGAAGACAGCGATGAATGGTAGAAATAAAGTCGACAGTTGGCAGTTGGCAGTTTTTTCCCCGATTGAATTACTACCAAATCATGGAAAAAACATTTTGAAAAGGCAAACTATGAACTGATGATAGGTATTGATTATATTATTGATTCTGCTTCTTATATAACGGATAGTGTTGCAATAATTGGCGATTTTCAACATTTTTACTGGAACAAGCAGGATTTTATGCCAGATAGGAACTTTATAATTTATTTTAACAAAAATGAGTAAAAAATTCCAGCAGGCATTTTACCAAAGCACTAGAGTCCATCGGTAAATAATATTATTCCTATACTTTATTTATTTTTTGCCTACTACTTACTACCAACTGCTACTGCAACTGCCACTTGTTAGTATTTTAAGAACTCAAATTTCATTTATCAGGTAATCATGAATTCCCCTTGCTGCTACCTTGCCTGCTCCCATAGCAAGAATAACAGTAGCTGCTCCGGTTGCTACGTCGCCTCCTGCAAAAACACCTTTTTTTGAAGTTTTGCCGGTTTCCGGGTCTGTGATAATATTTCCCCATTTGCCAACTTCAATATCAGGTGTTGTTGAGGGTATTAACGGATTAGGATTATTCCCGATTGCAATAACAGCAACATCAACAGGCATTGTAAAATTTTCGCCTTCAATAGGCACCGGTCTTCTTCTGCCCGAGTCATCAGGTTCACCGAGTTTCATGCTGATACATTCAACCTCTCTTAACCAATTATTTTTATTGCCATGAAATGCAGCAGGGGTTGAAAGCAATTTAAAAATTACTCCTTCTTGTTCGGCATGATGTATTTCCTCGTTACGGGCAGGCATCTCGGGTCTGGAACGCCTGTAAATCAATATTGATTCTTCCGCACCTAATCGTAATGCTGTGCGCGCGCAATCCATAGCAACATTTCCACCCCCGACAGTTGCTACCCGTTTTCCTTTTATAATAGGAGTTTTATATTTTGGAAACAGATATGCTTTCATAAGATTTGCGCGGGTAAGATATTCATTAGCCGAATATATCCCGTTAAGGTTTTCGCCGGGAACATTTAAAAACCAAGGTAAACCTGCACCTGTTCCCAAAAAAACAGCATCATATTCTCCTAAGAGTTCATCAACACTTTTGATCCTTCCGATTACCGAATCAGTGTATAAATTAACCCCAAATTCTTTCAAATAATCAATTTCCCTGAATACAATGGCTTTGGGTAGTCTGAATTCGGGGATGCCATAAACAAGCACACCGCCGGGTTGATGAAGGGCTTCAAATATATCTATTTTATGACCGAGCTTTGCCAGGTCGGCAGCAGCAGTAATTCCTGCGGGTCCTGCACCGACAACTGCAACTTTTTTACCTGTTTGTTTTGGTTTGGGAGGTATTTCAATCTCACCTTCGATTCGTTCCCAGTCAGCTAAAAAACGTTCCAGCCGTCCGATAGCTATGGGTTCATTTTTCTTGCCGACAACACATTTAATTTCACATTGTTCTTCCTGCGGGCAAACACGTCCGCATACAGCAGGAAGAATATTTTTTTCTTTCAAACGTTTTATTCCTTCTTTAAAATCTTCCTGTGCAATAAAGCCAATAAAACCGGGGATATCAATTTCAACCGGACAACCTTCAATGCACATTGGTTTTTTGCATTGCAGGCAACGTTGAGCTTCAAGTACAGCTTCTGCCGGAGAATACCCGTAAGGCACTTCATCGTAGTTTTTTATTCTTTCCTTTGGAGGCTGCTCCCGCATAGGAGTTTTTTTTGGGCTTATTTTTGCCATAATTAATATCTTTCGTTTGAAATAATTTCTTCTTCAAGATATGCTTTTCTTCTTGACTGAATAATATCCCAGTTTATTTTATGAGCATCAAAATGAGGACCGTCAACACATGCAAATTTGGTTTCTCCACCTACTTCCAAACGACATGCACCACACATTCCGGTACCGTCAATCATCACAGGGTTCATGCTTACAATAGTCTTAACGCCATAAGCTTGTGTTACTTCAGCAACACGGTATATCATATAAGTGCATCCGACAGCTATAATCCTGTCAGGTTTCATGCCTGATTTAAGGTTTTCTTCTAACAGGTCAAACGAGTGACCTTTTGTTCCAAGAGAGCCGTCAACAGTTGAATATCTTACTTCATCCGAAACTTCTTCAAGTTTGTCATTCCAGTATAGCAAGAATTTGGCACGGGCTTCGGAATAACAAATTACTTTATTGCCTTTTTCTTTGAGGGCTTTTGCAACCGGATAAATACCCCCGATACCATAGCATCCTCCTACTAACCCGACTGTGCCGTAATTATCAATTTCAAAAGGTTTTCCCAAAGGACCTGTAAAAGAATAGATATCATCCCCAGTTTTGAGTTCAGCAAGTCGTTGGGTTGTAGCTCCGATTTCTAAAAAGATAAAAGTCACGGTTCCTTTATCGACATCCCAGTCGGCAATAGTAATTGGTGTCCTCTCGCAATATTCATCAGGGATAAGAATCACAAATTGCCCGGGAAGCGCCTTCTTTGCAATATCAGGAGCTATTACAGTGCAACTATGTATGTTGGGAGCTATTTGTGTTTTTTCTATGATTTTTACCATGTTTCTTACTTTGTTGTTTTTTAATTAGATGATTACGTTGGCAGTTGGCAATTTATAGTAGCAGCGGCAGTTGCAGTGGCAGTAGCAGATAGTGTGTTATTTTGGAGAAAATTTATCAGGATTATTTGCCATGCTGCCCAACATTTTACCAACTTCTTCATATTTCAATTCTAATGATTCATGTATTTGAACATTTATATAATTACAATCTTTTGCAAAATCTAACCAAACAGTTGTTTCACTTGCTTCACCATCTGCATCTGTTATTTTACTTGTAAAGTGTTTGGGATACCTTCGTTTTCTATAAGCTTCAGCAATATTTGCACATACAGATCTTGAAGACTTTCTTATTTGATCTGTTAAAGAATACTTTTCTTCAACTGGAAAATTCTTTGAAATTTCAAATATCTTCATTGCCAATTGATAAGATAATTGATAAACTTTTAAATTTTTAAACCCATTACTCATAAATAATATATTTATGCCAAATTAATACTAAATACTACTACTTCCACTGCTACTGCTACTGCCACTGCAACTGCCACTGCCGTTGCCACTACCACCCTATCCCAAAATATCCCTCATATCAGGTATTAGTTTTAAAAGATCATTTCCTAAATAATTAAAGTAATTATTCTCAGCAATTATTTCAACGGGCAATTTTTTCTTCTTATCCAAAACATCCGCCCTGACCGGTAGAATTTCATTTTTTGCTTTTTCTTCAGTTGCAAATGACAAATCAATAAAAGAATTTATTTCAGAGAAAATATCTTCAGGTTTTTTATAATCAAATCCCTTTTCCTGCATGACTCGTGCGAGATTGGAGATAGTTTCCCATACCGTTTTAAGATTTTTTACAGGAGCCGTAACCGGTGTTATTTCCTTGAGCTTTTGTTCAAGATTAATTATGTGTCCGTTGATTTCGGTAAAGCCGGTAATTGGGAAAAACACGTGTGCGTATTCGGAAACTTCGGTAAGGAACATGTTCTGCTGGGCAAGGAATTTCAGTTTAGCAAGATTCGGGTGGGCAGGAATATCCCCGACAACAAACAAAGCAGTAATACCATCTTCTGTGATATTATTTACCATTTCATTACCCGACAGTCCTTTGTAATTATTTAGCTCTGCATTCCAGTTGTCAGACCATTTTTTAATATTTTTTTCGCTTGCAAGCTCATCAAAGCCCGGCAAAAAATCAGGATGCATACCTGCAAGTATACTACCATAAAAATTACCTTCATTTAATAAGAAAATAATTTTGCAGGCATCCGGTTTTTTCAATATTGTCTGAATATTAACAAGGGCATTAAAATTGAAAATACTATCAGGATTTATTAATATTCCGTCGCCTGCAATTATTACAGGTTTTTTGGAATTTGCCAATGATTTGGCAATTTTTTCAATATCCTGACGGGAAACACCGCACTGTTTAAAGGCTTTTTCAATATCAAAACCTTTAAATTCTTGCTTGAGATCGTTTGAAAGTTTTCCTAAAATTTTATTGTTTAAAACGGATAAAAGTGATAATAAAAAAGTATGTTCTTCACCTTGTTTGTATAAAATATTTTGTTCGGCAAAGTATGATGTTCTCGTGTCGTGAGTATTTGCAACAATTACTTTCTTGCCGTTTTCAGCTGCTTTTCTTATCCTGTTTTCAATTATCGGATGAGATAAATTAGTTTGCGAACCAATAACAAAAATAGTATCAGCATTTGTTATATCATCAATATTAGCAGGTTTATGATGAGTGTAATAGTCGTGGATTTTTTTTATTATATTTTTATCAGGAAAAGAAGAAAGTATATCCACATTATTTGACTTCATAAGCTTGCGTGAAAATTTCTGTAATACATAATTATTTTCCAGCGATTCGTGGGCAGAGCCAATTATCCCGAACTGATTCCCGCGATATTGTTCAAGCTTATTTACTGTAAAGTTTATAGCTTCATCCCAGGTTACTTCAATCCATTTGTTTTCTTTTTTTAGCATGGGAGTTGTAATTCGTTCGGGATGGTGCATTATGTCGCCCGGAACAAACTTTCCTCTTACGCAAAGTTGTAATGGGTTTGTTCTTTTGCCTGGTTCTGGTCCCACATTGACAATCCTGTTATCTTTTGTGTTGATGTTCATCTTACAAGCAACCGAACAAAAAACACATGTAGTTTCAGTTGATTTATCAGGAATGCCAGCCCATTTACCCATTTTTTCGGATAAAGAACCTGTTGGGCAAACATCAATACACGCACCGCAAAATTCACAACCTGCATCTTTCTGCGATTCTCCGAACGCAGTTCCCACAATAACCAAATTTCCACGTTGGACAAAATTAAGAACTTCGCTGTGTCGAATTTCATTACATACCCTTACGCAACGGCCACAGAGTATACAAAGGTTATAATCAATATCATAAAAAGGGTTGTTTTTTTCGGGTTTGATTTCCTTATATGTCCAGGGATATCTTATTTCAGTCAGTTCAAGATATTCCACCAACTCCTGCAATTCACAGTTTCCGTTATTTGTACAGAAATTACAACCTGTAGTAACACTTACCTTACGGGTTGTTGTCATAAATTCATTACAATTATTTTTATCCCTGCAAACCAGACAGGTATATGGATGTTCGGAAAGGATAAGCTCTAAAATTTCACGCCTGAGTTTTTGCAATTCGGGAGTTTTTGTGCTGATCTCCATATCCTGTGCAATAGGAGTAGTACAAGCAGTAGGATAAGCCCGCATATTTTTTATTTCAACAATACAAAGGCGGCAGCCTCCGTAAGGTTTAATATTTTCAAGATAACACAGGGTTGGAATATAAATACCTGCTTTTTGAGCAGCTTGCAAAACCGTTGTCCCAACAGGAGCATTTATTGTTTTCCCATCAATTTTTACAGAAATATTTTGGAATTTGTTTTTATTCATAAAAATTTAGTAAAATTTTCCCAGTTTAATTAATTTATAATTATTATTCCCTTGTTTGCTCTGCCTTGCATTGCTCCGCGAAAATTTCTTACTTGCGAAGAAGAAACTGCTCCCCAATATCTTTTAGCTTGAAAAAGAACATTAAAACCCATTAATGGATTTTCTTCACTTGAATTCCCTGAACCACCTAATTCTTTTAGAGTCTCAATTAGCGGATTAATATATTTTAAAAAATTCTGGTCCTTTCATTTTCATATTTTATCTTTATTTATAAACTGTTACTATTAACTTATAACATATAACTAATAACATATTTAACATTACATATCAACACACCAATTAGTTACAACTAAACAATAACAATAGCATCACCAGCAATAGCATCAAAACGACATATCTCGTAACATGCCCGGCATTTTATACATTTTTCCGGGTCAAGATTATGCGGTTCGCTACGCGGACCTGTAATAGCGCCGGTAGGACAAACACTGACACATCTCTGGCAACCCGTACATTTTTCTTTTATAACACGATATTCAACCAGATCGCGGCAAACGGCAGCCGGGCAACGTTTTTCTTCAACATGCGCCAGGTATTCGTCTTTAAAATATTTTAATGTTGTCAAAACAGGATTGGGAGCAGTTTGCCCTAGCCCGCATAAGGAGCCGTTTTTAACCGTACTTGTAAGTCCTTCCAAAATTTCAATATCTCTCGTTTCAGCTTCTCCTTTTGTTATTTTTTCAAGTATTTCCACCATTTTATGAGTTCCTATACGGCAGGGCGTACATTTCCCGCAACTTTCCTGGCTTGTGAAGTTCAGAAAATATTTAGCAACATCCACCATACAAGTACCTTCATCCATTACAATGAGACCACCTGAGCCCATAATAGAGCCTGCACTGACAAGAGATTCATAATCAACAGGCAGGTCAAGGAATTCTTCTGACAAGCAACCACCGGAAGGTCCGCCGGTTTGAACTGCCTTGAAAGGTTTTAATGTTCCGCCGCCAATATCAAAAATGATTTCACGCAAAGTAGTTCCCATTGGGACTTCAATCAATCCTGTTCGCCGCACTTTACCTACAAGTGCAAAAGTCTTTGTTCCTTTACTTTTTTCAGTGCCAAAACCCGAATACCATTTACCTCCTTCACGCAGAATGTTGGGGATAGTACCAAGGGTTTCAACATTATTAATATTTGTAGGATTTCCATTAAGCCCAGAAACAGCGGGAAATGGCGGTCTGCTTCTGGGCATACCTCTTTGACCTTCAATTGATGCAATTAAAGCTGTTTCTTCACCGCAAACAAATGCACCTGCACCTTCTTTTATTTTAATATCAAAATTAAAGCCCGTATTTAAAATATTTTTCCCGATCAGACCTAACTTATGCATTTTTTGTATGGCAATTTTTAATCTTTCAATTGCCAATGGATATTCGGCACGTATGTAAATATATCCGTGATTTGTCCCAATAGCATAAGCGGCAATAAGCATTCCTTCCAATAAAGCATAAGGATCACCTTCCATGAGGGAACGGTTCATAAATGCTCCGGGGTCGCCTTCATCGGCATTACAAATCAGGTATTTGGG
>JADFUO010000491.1 GCA_015222115.1 Bacteroidota bacterium
GATAGAATGTTGAAATAATTAACATCAATTAGTAATTTAGAGATGGAATGTTTATGCATATCTCACTGCAACTGCTCCTGCTACTCTTTTTATTGACATTTCCCCCTTTTCGGTATTAATAAACGATAGATAGAAAATGACGAATGTAAAATGCAAAATGTAGAATGTAGAATTATGAATTTAAAAATGAAAAAGATAATATTAGTAAAATAAATGAACTTCTGGCACCAGTTCCCTTTTGTTAGATTGATCACCCCGTTTATTTTTGGAATTATTTCTGCTGTTTCATTAGGGCAGGAAATTCATGTTCCATTGTTTGTTTTAGGGGTTCTGTTTATTATCATTCTGTTAATTGTATTTATTCCCAATATATTTTTCAGCTTTAAATACCGTTGGGTTTTTGGCTTGGTTATCTTTGCTTTGCTTTATCTTTCCGGATTTGAGCTTACGGTTCAGAAATTCCAAAAATTCAAACAATTACACGTATTTCAGTTACCCGTAGAAAAAAGGAACTATATTGTTGATATTATTGAACCGGTTTCGCAGAAGCAAAATTCATATAAAGTAATTGTTGATATTAGGAGTGCTGAAACAGATGATAAATGGGAATATTCAAGAGGCACGGTAATATTATATTTTCAGAAAGATAGTCTTTCAAAAGAGATAAGATATGGGGACCGAATAGTATTGAATGCGAATTTTATTGAAACCAAACCGCCACAAAATCCATCGGAATTTAATTATAAAAGATATCTGGCAAATAAATGTATATATCATCAGGCATACATTAAATCAGGTACATGGAAAATATTAAGTACGGAAAATTGTAATAAACTCCTAACATTTGCTTTATCTATAAGGAATAATTTTTTTAAAATATTAGAGAGAAACAATATCAGGGGTAATGAATTTGCTGTGGTTTCAGCAATCTTATTAGGATATGATGATAAATTAGATAAAGAACTTGTTAGAGAATATTCCGGAGCAGGAGCTATGCACATTTTATGTGTTTCAGGATTGCATGTCGGTATAATTTACCTGCTTTTAAACAGTATGTTATTCTTTTTAAAAAAATTCAGATATGGAAATAATATAAAGGCAGTTGTTTTAATTTTACTGATATGGTTTTATGCAATGTTGACAGGTTTGTCGCCTTCTGTTTTGCGGGCTTCAACAATGATTTCATTTATAATCATAGGAAAATCGCTTAACAGGCAAACCAATATATATAATTCGCTGGCTGCTTCAGCTTTTTTATTATTAATTATCAATCCGTTTATAATTACAAATGTTGGCTTTCAGTTGTCTTATGCAGCAGTTATTGCAATCGTGATGTTGCAACAGCCTATGTATAAATTATGGATAATTAATAATTGGTTGGGCGATAAAATGTGGGCAATTACAACTGTTTCAATTGCAGCACAGATAGGGACTTTCCCGATAGCAGTGCTTTATTTTCATCAGTTCCCGAATTATTTTATTATCACTAATCTGATTGTTATTCCTTTATCAGGATTTATTATTTATGCAGGTTTTTTGGTTTTGATTTTTTCCCCTGTACATTTTATTTCATTGGTTTTTTCAAAAATTCTT
Organism: Bacteroidota bacterium; assembly: GCA_015222115.1. Lineage (GTDB taxonomy): Bacteria > Bacteroidota > Bacteroidia > Bacteroidales > JADFUO01 > JADFUO01. The sequence continues at coordinate 1,594 of JADFUO010000491.1, forward strand.
GTAGGCATGGTTTGGTTTTTGAACCAATCGGTAAAAATTATTGAGAATCTTCCTTTTTCAACAGTAAAAGGCATTTCAATAAGCTTTACAGAAATGTTAATAATTTATTTTATTTTGATAAGTTTGATAGTATTTTTTTACAAAAAAGAAAATTATTCCTTTTTTATGC
>JADFUO010000492.1 GCA_015222115.1 Bacteroidota bacterium
ACAGTTTAATTCAGTTAGAACCAAACTAGCTTACTAACTTCAAACCGCTTACCAGCTTATTATAATGCGAATCATTATAAACAAGCAACCGAATATATATTAAAAAAGCTCCCGATTTGGGAGCTTTAATAAATATGTTATGAAAGAAAAAGATTAGTTAACAATCATTTTCTTTGTAACTGAGTTTTCACCTGCAAATACTGTGTAGAAATAAACACCTGAACTTAAATTGCTTGCGTCAATAGTTAAGGTGTGAGAGCCGGCACCAACTTTTCCATTATTTATTTCATAAACTTTTTGTCCGGTTAAGTTGAAAACTTCCAAGCTTAAATCTGTAGCTTTTTCAAGTTTAACAGTTACAACTGATGTATTATTAAACGGATTCGGGAAGTTTTGAGAAACAAAAGTAAGATTGTTTTCAACAGGTTCAATACCTACAGGGAAATCTGGATTTGGTACATCCCAAATAAAATCAGCTTCAGTATAAGAAAAGTCCTGTATATACATAAACTGAACCGGTTCTGCCACATTCAATGGATTCAAATCTTCATAAACTATAGGAATAGTATAAACAGCATCATCTTCAAGGGCATATTGTGAAGTAGCCTGGAAATATGCCTGCCACATTCCTGTTGAGAAAGCAGTAACATTATTTGGCAAATCAGCACCTATATCATCACCTGATAGGCAATTTGATAAAAGGTCAAATCCACGTGCATAAACATCCGGCTGGTTATTATCTGTAATACCTTCCAAGTTTGTGTCAAGCCATGTAAAGAACAATTTTGTATGATCCCATGTTGTAGCAACTTGAACTCTGTTGAATTCTAAAAAGTCCGGTTCAAAGTTACCTTCATAGGTTTTTAATGTACCAAGGTGCTGAGCATACCAGGTATCATCACCATAAACTGTATAGATGTCAAATACTGCAAATGTTTCAGGTGTAATAATAATATAACCGGGATCATCAGCACAAAGAAAGACTGTACAAATAATATGAGGGTTGCCAAATGCATCTACAGCAATATCACTGTTAAACCAGGGAGTGGTGTACAGTAGTTCATCACGATCCCACTGACCTGGACCAAAAAGTTCATCCAGTATTTCATCAGAAAGCCAGTATTTTACACCATCCAATCCATATTCTCCGCATATTTCAACACTTATCAATTCATCAGCCCATGTCTGACCTCCATCTGTGGTTTTAAGTAATAACGGATAACTCCAATCATCAAGGTATGGTATTGATCCATCATAATTATTCCAGTATACATAGCCAATCTGACCATCAGGAGAAAAGGACATTTTCAGATATCTGGCATAATCACATTCTGCAGGAACAAGAAATTCTTCATATTCATAATCTCCTTCTTCCGGATCAAAAATCCCGTGCATAAAAATGATATCGCCAAGATATTCAGTATATGAATCAAGAAGTGAAGCATCAGCCATCCATGCCTCTCCCTGCTGTGTAATTGTAAAAGCTGTTGGAATACCCTGGTAGAATCCGTTATCAAGATCAGAGGATAAAAGATGTTTTGTTGTGTCTTCAGGGTCACCGATATTCCCAACTCCATAACTGTATCCACCCCAGGATCCGCCATTTGAGCCATCAAGATTTGCGGCAAAATATGCAAAATATGCATTATTCGGATCAGTATTTCCCGGGGGATTGTAAATAGCGCCTTGCGGATACCTTGCCGCATCTACATTATATTGTCCGCCCGAAATATTAGATTCATAAACCTGGATATCATTTGTCCAGGTAAGTCCGCCATCGGTAGAAATATCATAACATAAATTACCTGAATAGAAAGGAGGTGGTGTCGCTAACTGTCTGTGCATATTTGTTACCGAATTTATATTCTGATCTGCCCAGACAAAAGTGGCTGAGCCATTACGATAACCATATCCATAAGCATTAGCTGAATTACCAATAGGTATTATAGTAACGATATCAGTTCCTTTCAGATAACTGTCTGTTACAGGATCATTGATTGATGAGGTAATAACCGGCGCTTTAACAGCAACATGTTCAGCTTTGGTCATTATTCCTGGGTCAGGAATCTTGGCAACCTTAACACCAGGTTGCACTTTGTAATTTACCTGTGCATAGGTAAATAAACCAATTGCAATTGCAAATAAAAGAAGTAATGTTTTTTTCATAATAATAATTTTTTAGTTAAACAATTAAGTTAAAAATATTTGCTGATATAAATTGTATATAATCAGTTTGTCTTTTATACCATACAACATCTATTTTGATGACACAAAAATAACATTTTTTTTAAGTTTTACAAAATTATTTAATAAAAAGTTGTTATATAAACATAACAAATGTATAACTATATAAAAAAAATACAATGATTAATCATGTAACGGTATGGTTTAATCAGGTAACGGTTAAATAAAAAAAGCTCCCGATTTTGGGAGCTTTTTAAAATATATTATGAAAGAAAAGATTAGTTAACAATCATTTTC
>JADFUO010000493.1 GCA_015222115.1 Bacteroidota bacterium
ACCTATGTTCATATTCAGCTTGCGCCAGGAACTTTAATTGCTGATTTTACTGCAAATTCGACAAGTATCCCTGTTGGCGGAACAGTTGATTTTACTGACCAGTCGTATGGAAATCCAATAGCATGGGAATGGACTTTTGAAGGAGGTAATCCAGCTACTTCCTCTGAACAAAATCCTGCCGGAATTCAGTATTCTGAACCGGACTCATATTTCGTTTCATTAGAGATATTTACTGATGAAGACACTTCAATAATTACCAAAGAGAATTATATTAATGTTAATGTTTATTACTGCATGGGTGATACAAGCTGTACTACTTGCCAGGGTATGTTTTTTGATTCAGGTGGAGATGGTGCGAATTACTCGGATGATGAAGATTATACAATGGTGTTTTACCCTGATAATTCCGAATATAAATTAAAATGTAATTTTACTATGTTTGATGTTGAATGGGAAAACAATTGCGATTACGACTGGTTGAAAATTTATAACGGAGAGTCAATTTCGGCACCTTTAATTGGGAAATATTGCGGGACTAACTCACCGGGAACGATAATTGCTTCCAATGATCTGGGTGCTTTAACATTTGAGTTTCATTCGGATGGCGCGGTTAACGAACCTGGCTGGGTTGCTGAAATCAGTTGTGATACAGGTGTGGGAATAAATGAAAATCAGGAATATAGTTTTGTTAATATCTTTCCTAATCCGGTTAAATCCAACTTTATTCATCTTGAATCAAATCAGGTGATTGATAATGTAAAAATATTTAATTCGCTTGGTAAAATTGTTTATACAAATTCATTCAGAAATAATAAAATTCAGATAAATACTAATAATTTTAGAACAGGAATTTATTTTATCAGTGTTAAAACAGGAAATGAAATACTGCATAATAAGTTGCAGGTAATTCGCTGATAAAAAAACAAAAATATTCATACAAATAAAAGTTAACAATCTGGTATACTGTACGGATATTTTTAAAACCTAAGCCCAAACGATAATCCAAACCTGAATAAAAAAAGAAAAATTATCAGAAAAACCAAATACCCGCGTCCGATATTGATTGACTTTGGTTTTTCGTCTAAGTAAAAATTAGGATAATAATGACATCTGAAAATAACAGGGACTATGGTAACTATCATTGATAATAATCTCAATATTTCAAAATAGTTATTAGTATGATTATTGGGTATTCTTACAAGGAAAATAATAGCAATTCCTAAAAAATAAGGCACGATTATTTGGCTTCGAATAAAAAATTCCTTTCTTTGTTTATCTAGAAAGTTAAAATATGAATTTGCCGAAAATAATATTGGTTTTGTAGATAAAATACCTATGATTATAAATACAGAAAGTGAAAATATTATTAATAACATCCGTGCGGTATCCATTGTATATGTCCAATTTAGAACATGTCCGAATTCTCTTGAAATCATTGTGCCCATTAGTATTGAACCGAAAAAATTTGAATATCCTATAAAGAACCCCCAAAGAAAAAACAGCTTTAATAAACCGTCGGTTTCGCAAACTTTATTGTAAATAATTATAAATATTGTTCCAAAAAGCAATGCAATTATAGAGCCTGCACTAAATATAAATTTAACAGAATCAAATCCCCATTGACTTTTACCAATATAGAAAGAAATTTTGTGATAATATAACATTGTCTCAATATCAAACATTGAGGCTGCAATTATTGTTGCAAATTTAGTAATCAGGTAGAAGAAAAGGTAAGCAAGTAAGAAAAATACTGTTGAATTAATTACAATAATCCAGAAGTTTTTTTTATTCAATATTTTTTCTTCTGAATTTACCATATTATCTAAAGTTAAAAGATAAATAAAAAACCTGATTCGGACTGAATCAGGTTATAATTCATTCCCTTTCAATTACATAACATCTGCCATTATATCACTTGAATATTTTTCGGAATCAAGTTTCTTTTTAATATCAGCGAAAGCATTTACAGTATATTCAACATCATCTAATGAATGGACTGCTGTTGGTATTAATCTAAGTAAAATCACATCTTTGGGTACTACAGGGTAAATAACAATTGAACAGAAGATATTATAATTTTCGCGCAAGTCAAAAATAATTTGAGAAGCTTCAGGCACTCCTCCTGATAAAATAACCGGTGTAACTGGAGATTCGGTGTTACCGATATTTAATCCTTTTTCTTTTAGTCCGCTTTGTAATGCTCTAACAATAATCCAGAGGTTTTCTTTATGTTCGGGTTGTGTCCTTAGTATTTCTAATCTTTTCAAAGCTCCGATAACCATTGGCATTGGAAGTGATTTGGCAAATATTTGAGAACGCATATTATACATCAGGTAATTGATAATATTTTTTTTACTGGCGACAAATGCTCCGATACCTGCCATTGCTTTTGCAAATGTTCCGAAATAAATATCCACGCCGTCCTTAACACCTAATTCCTGGTCGGTTCCTGCACCTGTTTTGCCCATTGTTCCAAAACCGTGTGCATCATCAACAAGCAACCTGAAGTCAAATTTTTTCTTTAATTCAACTATTTCTTTTAGTTTACTCAGATCGCCGGACATTCCATAAACACCTTCGGTAATAACAAGTATACCTCCGCCTGTTTTGTTTGTAATTTTAGTTGCTCTTTCAAGTTGTTTTTTTAAATTTTCAATATTGTTGTGCGGGAAAACAAATCTTTTTCCTAAATGTAATCTCATACCGTCAATAATACATGCATGTGCTTCAGAATCATAAACAATAACATCCTTACGGTCAACCAGCGATTCAATAATTGATACCATTCCCTGGTAACCATAGTTAAGCAGATATGCTGCTTCCCGTCCGACAAAATCAGCAAGTTCACGTTCTAATTGTTCATGATACTTTGTTTGCCCCGACATCATTCTTGCACCCATAGGGTAGGCGAGACCCCATTCTTTTGCTGCTTCTGCATCTGCTTTCCTGACTTCCGGGTGATTGGCTAAACCAAGATAATTATTTAAACTCCATGTTAATCTTTCTTTTCCCTGAAACATCATCCGGGGACCTATTTCACCTTCTAATTTTGGAAACGTAAAATAACCATGAGCTAGCTTGGCATACTTTCCTAATGGACCTAAGTTGATAACAAGTTTATTAAATATATCCACGTGTAATATTTTTTGTATTAATAAATTTTCGGGCAAAAATATTAATTAATACACTATTATCAAATAAATTTGAATTAAAATAAATGAATTACAATTACGTTTTTTTAATTCAATCAAAAATTATACTTTTGCAAAATGTTTAAAAAACCTATATTCTTTCTATTTTTAATTAGCTCTATTGTACTTATATCATGCAGTAAATATCAAAAATTGCTTAAAAGTGCTGATAACGAAGCAAAATATGAAGCCGCAATTGATTTTTACGAAAAAGGTGATTATTACAGGGCATTACAATTATTTGATCCATTGATTACAGTATACAGAGGCACGAAAAAAGCCGAAACCCTTTTTTATTATTATGCAAATTGTTATTACAAACAACAGGATTATATTTTAGCCAGCTATTATTTTAAAAGGTTTGTGAAAAATTTCCCTAACAGTGATAAAACAGAGGAATGTGTTTATTTGAGTGCTTATTGTACTTATCTGGATTCACCGAAATATAATCTTGATCAAACCAATACTTATGAAGCCATAAAAGAATTACAATTGTTTATTAACATGTATCCTGATAGTAAACTAATAGATGATTGCAATGAATTAATGGATAAATTAAGGAATAAGCTTGAAATAAAAGCTTTTGAAATTGCTAAATTATATTATAAAATGGGTGATTATAAAGCTTCAATTTTTTCATTTGAAAATATTATTAAGGATTTTCCCGACACACAATATAAAGAAGAAATATTATTTTACATAGTTAAGTCATATTACAAATATGCAATAAACAGCATTAAATCAAAAAAGAAAGAAAGATATTCATTTACTGTTGAATCATATAAAAATTTTCTTACTATTTTCCCTGAAAGTGATTTTATGAGGGAAGCATCAAATATATACGAAAATGCACTTGAAGAATTAAATAATTAAAAACATATAATAATAAACAGATGGATTATAAAAAAGTTAAAACCGAAACTACAACTGTAACAAGAAAAAAAAGCGATTTTTACAACAAAACTGGTAATATTTACGAAAGTGTAGCAATCTTATCAAAAAGAACAAACCAGATTTCTCTTGAAATGAAAGAGGAATTAGACAGGAAAATATCGGAGTTTGCTACTCCATCCGATAATCTTGAAGAAATTTTTGAAAACAGGGAACAAATTGAAATTGCAAGATATTATGAACGTCTTTCAAAGGCAACATTGATTGCAATTCACGAGTTTCTGAATGACGAAATATATTTCAGAAATCCTGAAAAAGTAATAAAAGATAATGTTGAAAGGTAAAAAAATAATAATTGGAATAACAGGAAGCATTGCAGCATATAAAATTCCTTTTTTAATCAGATTGCTAAAAAAGGAAGGTGCGCAAGTACAGGTTGTTATGACTCAGGCTGCAAAAGATTTTGTTACTCCTTTAACACTTTCTGCATTATCTGAAAAACCTGTTTTATATGATTTTTTTGATGAAAAAAATGGCAAGTGGAACAGCCATGTGGAATTAGGCTTATGGGCTGATCTTTTTATTTTTGCTCCGCTTTCAGCTAACACACTTGCTAAAATGGCAACCGGGATTGCTGATAATCTGCTTTTAACTACATACCTTTCAGCAAAATGTCCTGTGTTTTTTGCTCCTGCAATGGACCTGAAAATGTATGCTCATCCAACAACTAAAAGAAATATTGAAATACTCCAATCTTCTGGAAATCATTTAATAGCCCCAATAGAAGGTGAACTTGCAAGCGGTCTTTGTGGTGCTGGAAGAATGGAAGAACCTGAAGTTATTTTGGATATCCTTACAAATTATATAAAAAAAAAAGCTGATTTAAAAGATAAAACCGTTTTAGTTTCTGCAGGTCCTACCTACGAAGCAATTGACCCTGTTAGATTTATCGGTAATTTTTCATCAGGTATTATGGGATATTCAATTGCCGAAGAGTTAGCCGAAAGAGGGGCAATAGTTAAACTTGTATCAGGTCCTACTGATCTTAAGGTTGATCATTATAATATCATCTGTACAAATGTAGTTTCAGCCCTTGAAATGTATAATGCATGTATTAAAGAATTTGAAAGTGCAGATATTGCAATAATGTCGGCTGCTGTTGCCGATTATACCCCTGAAAACCCATCTGAAAAAAAGATCAAAAAAAACAAAATTAATACTACAATAAAATTAAAACCTACTAAAGATATTCTTGCAGAATTAGGTAAAAGAAAAAGAAAAAATCAGTTATTGATAGGTTTTGCTCTTGAAACTGATGATGAAATTAATAATGCAGTTAAAAAATTGAAAAATAAAAACCTTGATTTTATCGTTTTAAATTCTTTAAAGGATAAAGGTGCAGGTTTTAAGTTTAAAACAAACAAGATAAAAATTATAAACAAGCAAAATAAAATTACTGATTTTAATTTAAAAACCAAAAAAGAAGCTGCAAAAGATATTATTGATAAAATATCGGATATCATTGATAGAGAGCAGGAT
>JADFUO010000494.1 GCA_015222115.1 Bacteroidota bacterium
ATAATATGATTAAAGCTAAAGATATTTATAAATCTTATGGTAATTTACAAGTGCTCAAAGGCATAAATCTTGAAATACAAAAAGGTGAAATAGTTTCTATTGTCGGAGCTTCGGGAGCAGGTAAATCCACATTACTTCATATTCTCGGCACACTTGATAAAGCCGATCAGGGTATAGTGGAAATAAACGGAATTGCCGTTAATCAATTATCTGAAAAAAAATTATCTGAATTCAGAAATAAAAAAATCGGGTTTGTTTTTCAATTCCATCATTTGTTACCTGAATTTACAGCTTTAGAAAATATATGTATTCCTGCATTTATTGCAAAAGAATCAAGAAAAAATGCTGAAAAAAAAGCATCTGAATTACTAAATATTTTAAATTTAACAGACAGGGAAGAACATAAACCTTCGGAACTTTCCGGCGGCGAGCAACAACGTTTGGCTGTTGCAAGAGCTCTTATTAATAATCCGGCAGTTGTGTTAGCCGATGAACCTTCGGGCAATCTTGATTCTGCTTCATCCATTGAGCTTCATGAATTATTTTTTTCGCTCCGCGACCAGCTAAATCAAACATTCGTTATTGTAACTCACAACGATGAACTCGCTAATATGGCAGACAGGAAATTGGTAATTAAGGATGGAGTAATTGAATAAAAGAAAACAAAAATGAAAAAATTTATTATTTTAAAAACGAATTGAAAAGGTGTAAATCTACTATTAATTAAATATTACAATATTCATTTTTACAAAACGTTGATAATTGTTAATTTAATTAATTTCTGATAAAATAATTTCAAACAGGTTTTTAATGACTATTTTCAGGATTAGCAAACTAATATTTTCACTGTTATTTTTACTTATCTTTTTTTCCGGCATTGCTCAGACAACTGAGGAATCTTATAAAGATGCCATTGAAAGCGCTGATAAATATTTTGATTCAAAAGATTTTATCAAAGCAAAAACTTCATACCAGTATGCTAGCCGTTTGAAACCTGATGAACAATATCCTAAAGACAAAATAAATGAAGTTCTTGAATTGCTCAGGTCACAAGTATCACAAAATAATTTATACGCGGAAACAATTATAAATGCAGATAACCTATTCGAGGAAAATAAGTATAATAATTCATTAACCGAGTATCAAAATGCACTGAAAATATTTCCCGACAGGCAATATCCTAAAGACAGGATAAGCGAAATTAATAAAATACTTGCCGATGAACAGGCAAATTTTGATGCATACAATCAAGCTATTTTAAACGGAAATAATTTTTTTAAGGACAAAGACTATGAAAATGCAAAAATTGAATTTCAGATTGCATTGAGTCTTATTTCAGGCAGAGAGTATCCTAAACAGAAAATTGATAAAATTAACTTATTGCTGGCAGAACTTGAAGAAAAACAAGAACAATATGATGAAGTAATTGCAAATGCTGAAAAATATCTGCAACGAAATAATTACAAAAAAGCCAAAATTGAATATGAAAAAGCAAGCATAATACTTCCTGATAAAAAATTCCCGAAAGATAAAATTGCAGAGTTAAATTCAATTATTGAAAAGCAGGAAAATTATGATAAATTAATTGATGAAGCTGATAATCTCTATATTGTCAGGGATTTTAATAATTCAAAAGAAAAATATTTTGAAGCAGCTAAAATATTTCCTGATGACCGTTACCCAAAGGATATGATTGAAAAAATCAACTTGGCTTTAGCGAATAAAGCTACTACCGATAAGGAAGATTACAACAATGCAATTGCCAACGGTGACCGATATTTCAGCGAAGGCGAATATACAAATGCCAAAAATGAATTTGAATTTGCAAGCCGTTTAAAGCCAGATGAACAATATCCTAAAGATAAAATATCTGAAATAAATATAATTTTAGAGAAACTCGTTGCACAAAAAACAATTAACGAAAATTACCTCAGTTCAATTGAGCGAGCAGACAATTATTTTGATAAAAAAAATTATGTTGAAGCCAGTAAAGAATATCAAAATGCTATTAAAATTAATGCAGATGAGCAATATCCAAAAAACAGAATAGAAGAAATAAATAACATCCTGACAGCCATCGTTAAACAAAAAGCTGTAGAGGAAAAATATGAAAAAGCAATTGCTGATGCTGATAATTTATTTGTTTTAAATAAATATGAGGAAGCAAAAATTGAATACCAAAATGCTATCTCCTTGAAAAATGATGAGCAATATCCTATAAATAAGATTAAAAAGATTGATATAATTTTAGCCGAAATAGCCGAGCAAAAAATTTTACAGGATAGATTTAATGATGCCATAGCAATAGCCGATAGTTTGTTTTTCCTGAAAGAATACGAATTAGCTAAGACAAAATATGCAGATGCAGGCAAAATCAAACCCGGTGAATCATTTCCGAATAAAAAAATCAATGAGATAAACAATATTTTACTTAAAATTGAAAAAGAAAAACAAAAAGCTTATGAACTGGCAATTGTAAAAGGCGATAACTTTTTCAACGAAGAACATTATGAAAAAGCTCAAATAGCTTTCCAGACTGCCGTCAACATTAAACCTGATGAACAATATCCTAAAGAAAAAATACTGAAACTAAACTCAATAATAGCTCAAATTCAAAAAGCCAGACAGCAGGCTTATGACATAGCAATTGCCGATGCTGATAAATTTTACAGCTCAAAAATTTACGACAAAGCAATACAATCTTACCTTATTGCTGCCGAAAACAAAACAGATGAGACCTACCCAATAGATATGATTAACAAAATAACAAAAATTATCAGTGAAAATGTAATTGTTGATATAAATAAAGAACAAATTATTATCCCTGAAAACACCGAACAGAAATTTTCATTTGAGCCTATTCCAGTAAAGAAGAGAAAAAGTAATTACATTTTACTTAAGGCAAAGAACACTGTTGACAGGAATTTTAAAGTTATCCTAAATTATGGAAAAGATAACTCAAAAAGCGGAGGAACTATTATTAAAATCCCTGTTAGTAACGAAGTGAAAGACTATATTATCAGGATTGGAGCACAATATAAATGGTTCAGTGAAGATAACAACTGGTTAAGTTTATATCCCGAAGGTGGTGAAATTGAAGTTTCATTAATTCAGATATCCAAGGGAGATTAATATCCTGTTTTCCTCATTTGGACATCCTAAACACAAATATTTATAA
>JADFUO010000495.1 GCA_015222115.1 Bacteroidota bacterium
AGACAGTTCCCAAATAGGCCAGTTTTTAATGCCTCTTTTTTTATTTCGCTTTCGCTGAGTTTTTCAATAATTATCTTTGCCATGATTACCTCCTCTCAATAAGTTTTTTAAAAAATTAATTGTAAAATTACAAACAATTATTATACTTGAAAAATAAACCAATATTTTAGATTATGAACAATATTCAGATTTTATCATTTTTTATTGCTCCGGTTTTAGTTCGGAGTTTGCTAAATTTTTGATTCTGAGATATTATTTTCAACCAAAAGAAAATTTTAAAGGTCCTTTGGATGGTATTATTTATTCATTTTTGATTTCGTTGGGGTTTGCTACAGTTGCAACTGTTCTTTATGCATATAATGTTATGGGAGTTCATGTAAATTTATTATTTCTTTTCACCTATGCTTTGGCAAATATTGTATTTGCAATATTATTGGGATTTTTTGTAGGATTAGACAAAACAAGGAAAAATCGCTTTATTGATTCTATGACTGGGTTATTGACAGCGACTTTTTTCCATGGCTTATATATTTTATGTTTCCTGACAAAAGATTACCGTTTGTTGATTATTTTGGCTGTTGGTTCAATAATAATTACTATTTTATTAACATTAAAATCATTAAAAATTAAAGTAGAAGATTGATTTTATGTTAATTTAAATTAAAACCATCTTCTGTAGGATATTACGAATAATTACGAGTTACGAGAATTAAAAACATAATCCGTAATCTGTAAACACGTAAACCGTAATCCGTAAATCCGTAATCCGTAAACAATAAAAGCCTTTTTAAGCAACTAAAGCATCCTGTAAACTTTCCCGGGCAAGCATTTTATTATTCCCTCAAATTCAAGATTTAGAAGTGCGGATGCAACTTTACTTGCACTTAGTTTTGATAAACTGCTTATTTTGTCTATTCCCAGTTCCTGTTTTTCTTTTAAAATATTTACGATAGTTTCTTCTTCAGGAGACAATTTAATAAAAAGCCGCTGTTGTTTTTTGGGTTTTTTCTTCGTTATTTCCCAGCCCATAATATATTTTATGTCTTCGGCTGACTGAACAAGTGCAGCTCTGTTTGTTTTGATCAAATTATTACATCCTTGTGAGTATTTATCATAAAGCCGTCCGGGAACAGCAAAAACATCACGATTGTATGAATTTGCTATGTCAGCAGTAATTAAAGCTCCACCTCTAATAGCAGATTCAATAACAATTACTGCATCGGAAAGACCGGCAATAATGCGGTTTCTTTTAGGAAAGTTTTCACGGTCGGGGGTGGTTTTGCTAAGAAATTCAGTTAATAAGCCACCGTTATTTAACATTTTTTCTGCTAAAGATTTATTCAATTGCGGGTAAACCTTATCCAAACCATGAGCTAATACTCCTACTGTTTTTAAATTGCTTTCCAATGAGGTCTTATGAGCACAAGTATCAATTCCATAAGCAAGTCCACTTACTATAAGAATATTCTGTTCAATTAATCCCTTAATCAACGAACTGCAAATTTCCTTACCGTATTCACTGGCTTTTCGAGTGCCGACTATACTGATGATTTTTGGAGCGTTAAGGTCAGCAGTGCCTTTATAAAACAGCAACATCGGGCTATCTTCACATTGTTTTAAACGATATGGGTATTTATCATCTAAATAAAAAAGAGTATCAATTTTATATTTTTCAATAAACCTTATTTCTTCTTCAGCTCTTTCAAGAATTTTTTGGTTAATTACCGAATTTACGGTGGATTTACCAATACCCGGAATTTTTAATAAAAGTTTCTTTTTTTCCTTAAATACTGCTTCAACACTGCCACAGTAAGCAATAAGCTTTTTGCCTACAATATCGCCCACTCCGGGTATTAATGTTATGCCTATTTGATAAAGTAACATTGATATGGAATTAAATTTTTCAAATTTATACTATTTTTTAATACATTTGTATATCATTTCTGAGATTTTATTTTGAAAGATAAAAAAAACATATTGCTTTGCCCTCTAAATTGGGGAATTGGTCATGCAACACGTTGTGTGCCAATTATTAATAAATTGATTGAAAGCAATTTTAATGTTATTATCGGAGCTGATAAAAGACCTCTCGAATTTCTGAAAAAAGAATTTCCTGAACTCCAATACATTGTTTTTCCCGGTTATAATCTAAGTTACCCTGAAGAAGGAAGTATGGCTTTTAAAATGTTTTTATCAGCTCCCATAATTTTATTTTCATTTATACGAGAACATAAAATCCTGAAAAAGATCATAAAAAAATATAAAATTGATGCAGTAATTTCAGATAATCGCTATGGTTTGTGGAATAAGCAAATTCCAAGTATTATTATGACGCACCAGATTTTGGTTAAAACTCCGGATAATATAAAATTATTTAAAAAATTTCTGCTTAAGATCAATAAATTTTATATAAATAATTATGATGAACTCTGGATTCCTGATTTTGAAGGAGAAATAAACCTTTCGGGTGATTTATCACATAAACATAAAATTTCTAAGGCAACTTATTTTATCGGACCTTTATCACGTTTTTATGAGTATAAATCTAAAGTTGATATTACAGAAAAGCCGTGTTATGATATACTTGTGATGCTTTCGGGACCTGAGCCTCAAAGAACCATCCTTGAAGAAAATATTTTAAAACAATTAAAAGAAACCAAGCTCAAAAGTGTTGTTGTAAGAGGTATAACCGAAAAATCAGAACATTATAATTTTACTGAAAATATTAAAGTTTTTTCACATTTGGAATCCGATGAATTGATTAATTACATTCTCCGGTCAAAGATTATCATTTGCAGACCAGGCTATTCCAGTATTATGGATTTAACAGCCCTTGGAAAAAAAGCAATATTTATTCCAACTCCAGGACAAACCGAACAAGAATACTTGGCTCAAAGATTTCTTAATAAAAAAATGTTTTATTCAGTTAAACAAAAAGATTTTAATCTGTTGAATGCTATTGAAAAATCAGAAGAATATTCAGGGTTTGTGTTAAAATTTGATTCAACTCAATTAGATAAACGTATTGCTCACCTTATTAGCGAATTAGAATTTAGATTTGAGAATTTAGATTAATTTTTATTATAATTTAAACAGTCTCTTAATATTTTTAATACTAATGTAAAGATTGTCTTTCCCTGAAAAAATCTAAATTCTAAAATCAATATAAGGAAATAGTTTATTTAACTTTGAATAC
>JADFUO010000058.1 GCA_015222115.1 Bacteroidota bacterium
AACATCGATGTTAAATAAGCTCTGAGCTTTTAAGATATCTTGTTCGCACACATTATCCACATAAACCGGAATACCAAGGTTTTCAAAAATTTGAGACAAGAAAAAAGCCTGCTCAGAAACCACAAAACTTCGAGGAATAATTAATCTGTTCTTCGCTTTCGATCTGGGTAATTTTTCATTAATAAATTGCCAAATTTTCCGGTAAACATCTGTCGTATTATTTTTCACTTTTTTACCAGCAGCAAGTTCATTGACAGCCGTGCATCCGCCCAAAAGTAAAGTCAGTTTATTATTTGAATCCGTAGAAGTTAGAAGGGTTCTGGAACAGCGGGCATTTTTATCACCACAAGCAACTCCCCTGCAAGTAATAATTTTTTTATCAAATTGAAGATTAATAAAGTCATCAAGTTGATATTTTTTATTGATTATTTTTTTATCTTTAATAGACTTGATTAAACCAAAACAAGCTCTATGTCCAGGCAGAGGTGGAACAAGCGAGAACATTTTTCCATCTTCCTGAAGTCTGTGGGTGACTGCCAAAGGCAGTGGGTCTGAAAGCATAGTTTGTCCGTGTAAAAGTACGACTGCGTTTTTAGGAAATTCGATTTGATTCCAGAGCGATCGAGCCATATTTTCTACAATTGCATAATTGCAAGAAGCTAAAATTTCATCTTTTCTAAAGCCTAAAGCCTGCATTTTTTTGGCATTCTCCATCAGAAAAACTGCACAAGTCGCATTTATTTCATAGGCTTTCTCTGCGTTAAAAGCCTTAAGACAAGCTTCACTAATGCTTTCAATACCAAATAATGCTTTGAGCGTATCCATTAAACTGCCTGTTCCGGCAGAGCATTTAATGTTCA
The DNA here is from genome assembly GCA_015222115.1 of Bacteroidota bacterium. GTDB lineage: Bacteria > Bacteroidota > Bacteroidia > Bacteroidales > JADFUO01 > JADFUO01. The sequence goes on from JADFUO010000058.1 coordinate 861, forward strand.
TCACATTATCAAAAAGCTCTTCTTTTTCTAATGAAATTACAGAAACTTTTGTATCTTCTCCGCCAATATCCACTAATACATAAAAGTCTTTATTAATCTCAGGAAAAGATTTTTTTAAATTTTTAATATAATCTTTGGCATAATCAATCGAACCATGTGCATGAGCATAATTCTCTACCAACACAAAAATTCTTGTTCCTAGTTCCGGATAAACTTTTCGCAACACATTCTGCACTTGATAGCGGCCACTACCCGTTATGCCGATGTTTTGAATATTGAAATTGTTCGCTCCTTTGTTTTTGATATCTTTAAAAATGTGCTTAATAGTCTCAATAGTATCACCATGATTATCATAAGAGCTTTTGAAAATTATTTTGTCATTTTTCGCATTGACAATCAGCATTTTTGCCATAGTAGATCCGACATCCAAGCCGATATTAACCGGCATTTTCTCTATATTTTCACCTTTATCCTCTGTAATCCCGGGTTCAATAAGTCTTTTGAAAAGCCCTGTTTTTTCATATTTTTCCTTTAAATGTTTGAAACCCGGATATTCGATAAATTTCTCTTTTTTTCTCAATTTCTCTTTTTCTTGCGCTCTAAATTTTTCTTCACCTATTTGTTCCACCAAATGCTGAACGCCATTCAAAAAAATTGCTTGATTTTGATCAAAAACAATATCTTTAACACCAATGCTTTGCAGATAATCCTTGGTGCAATCGCGCATAAACTGCCAAACAAACACCCTGCCGGTAAGGTAAACCTTTTCTGTTTTTTCAAGCAATTTTTTACAAGCCTTTAGAACTTCTGATTTCATAGTTACTGCCAAAGCAATTTCTAGTGGGATACCCTGATTTTTATCAGAAATAGTAGCCGAAGAGCTAAAAACGCCGCATCTATCAACTCTGATTTGGACTTGCGCTCTTTTTTCTTTACCGTTTTCTCCCAGATAATCTTTTAGTAATTCGTCAACTTTTTCGTTTTTAATATCCAATTTTTGTAAAATCCGGCTGAGATTGATTCCACTCCCTGCTCCACAACGAGAATTAGTTGTTAGTAAATCATCTTTGAGTTCGCCGTTTTTATCAATAGCAATGACCATATATCCGGAAGCAGATAAATCAATAATGCCAAGCGAGTTCAAATCTTGGTTTTCAGAATTGTTCATCAAAAATTGGGCTTCTGCCCAGAGTGCCGCTGAAGGCAAAATAATTTCTCCATGACCCAAAGTATCTCGCACAATCTCCGCTAATTTTCCGGTGATAAATAATTGGCAATTTTCATCTTTTAAAATATCCAAAACACCGTACTTTGCAAATAAGGTTTCGATTTGATCATTATTGGGAATAAGCAAATTCTTGGTTTTAGTGTTTTTTATTATTTTAAGATGGATATTAACTATTCCGGCATCGATTATTATAGAGTTTAACCTGGAGATATTTGTTATCATATTCAATGTTAAAATATAAAGAAAACAAAGATTATTTTAATCTAATAAACAAAATTTTCAAAAAATATTTCGCCTAACGGGAGTCTGCGCTTAAACTCCAAATTTTATGCTAAAATAGTAAATATTTCTATGTTACGTTTCACATAATGCTTTAAAATTCGGATTGGAAATATATTATAAAAAATAAAAGTAAAACCTCATTGACGTTTTATTGTACCAAATTGATGTTCGGTTATTTGCTGTCTTTTGTCAGCAGCGATTAGTGAACAAACACAAAATCTATTCATTTGCCTTTACAAGCAGTTAATATTGCTCCCCACTTCCGGTTGACAGATAATCTTAAAGTATCATTTTTTGTGTTATACTCCCGGTTATTAAGCACATCTTTATAATGCTCATCTAATGCGTTTGGAATTTCTATAACAACTTCTGAATAAGAATTATTAATCGCAACTATAACGATTTGTCCGTTGTATTCTCGTTCAAAGACAAATACATCTTTATCATTGTCAGCAATAAGATTTTTGTAAGAACCTACTTGCAGAGCTTTATTATTATTGCGGATATTAATCAGTTTTTTATAATGTAAAAGTAAGTCATCATTAATTTCAACTTTATCAGGTTTGCGTTTAGATACATCAGGATTATATACTTCATCGGCATAATTAATATCTTTCCATAGCATAGGTTTACGACAATCAGGATCATTAGCACCCCACATACCAACTTCATCACCATAATAAATCATTGGTGCACCCACGTATGTCATTTGCATGATTACAAATAGTTTTTGAAGTCTTATATCTTCTTTTGTTGGTTTACGGACGGAATATTTGGGATTATTAGCAGCTTGCGACAAGCCAAAATATTGTCCCCAATTTCTAAAATTACCAATACCCCTATTGACAATATGTGAACCTATTCGGTTGGCATCATGGCTTCCAAAAAGGTTTTGAGAAACATAAGCCACACCTTTAGGATATAACTCCCTTAATTTTTTCAATTTATGATCAAATTCAGTGCTGCTGATACGCATACTGTCAGGATTAAAAAAGAATTCCGCACAAGCGAAAGCAAAATTGTAATTCATTTCACCATCAAACTCATCACCCTGCATGTATGGTTTAACTTTCTCGGGTGTATCAACAATTTCAGCGGTCAGATATGCTTCCGGATTAATTGAACGTACAAGTTTACGCCATTTTTTCCAGAATGGATGTCCCACACAAAATGCAACATCAAGTCTCCATCCGTCAATACCAAACTGAATACCTTTATTCTTAGGATTCATCCACCGTTTAGTAGCATTAAAAATATAATCACGAGGTCCGCTAACAATACCTGCACTATCTTCCCTTAACTCGGGTAATGACTTCACCCCAAACCAACCTACATAGTCAAAAGTTTCTCCTGTTTCATTATTGTCCCATGATTTTACAGTAAACCAATCTTTATATGGTGATTTTTGCTGATTTTTAAGCAAATCCTGAAAAGCAAAGCTATTAATACCCATGTGGTTAAATACTCCATCAAATATTATCCTGATATTTCTTTTATGTGCTTCTTCAATAAGTTTTAGGGCAAGTTCGTCGGCTTTAGTCCATACCCACGTTTCAGGGTCAAGTGGATTTTCCTGTTTCATCAATTGACGGTCACCAACAGGATCGGGTCCAAAATTAGGATCAATATGGTGATAACTTGCAGCATCATATTTATGCAGAGAAGGCGAATCAAACACAGGATTTAGATAAATAGCGCTAATCCCCAAATCTACGAGATAATCTAATTTATCAATAATGCCCTGCAAATCTCCCCCATAACGCCTGCGAAGTAAATGTTTCCACAGTTCTTTTTCACCGTTCTTCTTTTCATAATCCTGTAATTCATACCAATCGCTTTCCCAGGGATGAATATTCCATGACTTTGGCGGCTCAACAGGATCAGCACCTATGATATCTTTCACGGTAGGATTATTTGAAGGGTCACCATCACGAAAACGTTCCGGAAATATCTGATACCAAACTACTGATTTTGCCCATAACGGCACAAATTCTTTTTCCAACTTATTAGCAGATAAATCTGCTTTCGATGAATTATTTTGTTGAGAACAACTTATATTTAAAAGTACAAATGTTAAAGCAAATAGATGTATTAATATACTTTTCATCCTATTAAAATTTTGTTATTTGACAGGTTTGTACGGATGAAACAGCCATTATTATTGTGTTTCCTGTGTGTTATATTAGTACTCCAACTTGTCCGTATGGATGGCTGTTTCATAATATTCACGTTTTTAATTTTGAGTCCAGTCTAAAAACACATAAACGATGGAATATCCATACGGACTCCTTTTAGT
>JADFUO010000496.1 GCA_015222115.1 Bacteroidota bacterium
GTTTGGTGATCTGTTCTTCGCTGTATCTTACCATTTTTTCGCCTGTAACATAAGAATAAGCTTCAGCTACCCGGGCAAATAATAAACGCAGAAAATCATAAATTTCAGTAATTGTACCAACAGTAGAACGAGGATTACGATTAATGGATTTTTGTTCTATTGAAATTACAGGACTTAAACCGGTTATTTTGTCAACATCAGGTCTTTCAAGATTGCCAATAAACTGGCGGGCATAAGCGGAAAATGTCTCCATATAACGGCGCTGCCCCTCAGCATAAATCGTATCAAATGCAAGTGAGGATTTTCCGCTTCCGCTTAAACCTGTTATAACTACTAATTTGTTTCGGGGAATAACAACATCAATATTTTTCAGGTTATGCACACGGGCTCCGTAAATCTCAAGGTTTTCCTTAAAATCAGTTTTTTTACCGGGCAACTGTTCAATGTTATTTTGTAATTCTTCCTTCAAAACTATTATGGTACTATGTTGTTTTTTGTGAGTAATTTTTTATTATTATTCAAGATTCAAAGTTCAATGTTATAACCCAATAAAACCTTGAACCTGAAACTTTCCTGTGTTTAAACATCCATAGTATTTAACATAAAACCAATATCCTGCTTATTAAAGAACAAAAAAGTATCTTAAAGCACAAACTTACTTTCAAAGTCTTTAAAAAACGGGGTAATTTTATCTCTTTCAGAAAGGATAGGATTTTTTGTTTTCCAGTCAATATTCAAATCCGGATCGTTCCATCTAATACTTCCTTCGGATTGTTTATTATAAACATTTGTACATTTATAAAAGAAAACCGTGTTGTTTTCAAGAGTAACAAAGCCGTGTGCAAATCCGGGAGGTATCCAGTACATCATCTTATTTGATTCGGACAATTCAATTGAAGCCCATTTACCATAAGTTGGTGAATTTTTTCTGATGTCAACTGCAACATCCAATACTGCTCCTTTCATCACTCTTACCAATTTCCCTTGTGCATGAGGTGGATTTTGAAAATGCAAACCACGTAAAACCCCTTTTTGTGATTTTGATTCATTGTCCTGAACAAATTTGTAATTTATACCTGCCTGAACAAATTTTTCCCTGTTATATGATTCAAAAAAGTATCCCCTTTCATCTTCAAACACATCAGGTTTAATTTTTAACAAACCGGGAATTTGGGTTTTTATTATTTCCATAATATTAATAATTTATAAATGTATCGCCTTACCACAAGCGGCAGCAGCAGCTTCCATAACTGCTTCCGACATGGTTGGATGAGGATGTACTGAATTTAATATTTCATTAACTGTTTTCCCTGATTTTCTTGCTACAACAGCTTCGGCTATCATTTCAGTAACATTTTCACCAATCATGTGAGCTCCGAGCAATTTTCCGGATTTATTTTCAAAAACAAGTTTTACGAATCCTTCTCTTGTTCCGGCAGCAGTTGCTTTACCCGAAGCAGTAAATGGAAATTTTCCGACCTTGATTTCATGGCCGGATTCCTTTGCTGCTTTCTCAGTCAAACCAACTGAAGCTACTTCAGGTTGTGTGTATATACAAGCAGGAATATTACCATAATCAAGCGGTTCAGGATTTTTACCGGCAATTTTTTCCACACATATTATTCCTTCGGCAGAAGCCACATGTGCTAATGCCGGACCATGAACAATATCGCCAATAGCATAATAACCCTGCACATTTGATTTATAAAATTCATCAACTTTTACTTTACCGTTTTCGGTTTTTATACCAATGTCTTCCAATCCAATATTTTTTATATTTGTTGTAATCCCAACTGCGGACAAAACAATTTCTGCTTCAATAATTTCTTCGCCCTTTTTTGTTTTTACCAATGCTTTGCAGAGTTCACCACTTGTATCAACCGACTCAACAGTTGAATTGGTTCTAACCTTCATTTTATTTTTTTTGAACGACCTTGCCAGTTGTCTTGAAACTTCTTCGTCCTCAAGTGGAACAATCTCAGGCAGGAACTCAATCAAAGTAACTTCGGTTCCTATAGTATTATAAAAATAAGCAAATTCAGAGCCAATTGCTCCGGAACCTACCACAACCATTGACTTTGGTTGCTTCGGTAATGTCAGGGCTTGCCTGTATCCGATTATTTTTTTCCCATCAATTTTTAAACCGGGAAGTTCACGTGAGTATGCACCGGTTGCAATTATAATATGATTTGCTGAATATTCAGTAATATTCCGATTATCATCAGTAACTTCAACAATTTTGCCGGGTTTAATTTTACCATAACCTTTTATATGTTCAATTTTATTTTTTTTGAAAAGATACTGAATTCCTTTACTCATGATTTCGGCAACCCCTCTGCTACGTCCAACCATTGCTTCAAAATCAGGTTTAACTTCTCCATCAATTTTAACACCATAATCAGAAGCATGTGAAGCATATTTATAAACCATAGCACTTTTTAACAATGCTTTTGTAGGAATACAACCCCAGTTTAAACAAATCCCTCCTAATTCGGCTTTTTCAACAACAGCAACTTTTTTACCTAATTGTGAAGCCCTGATAGCAGCAACATATCCTCCGGGCCCGCTACCTATTATAATAATATCGTAATTCATTTAAAAAAATATTTTATTTTTGCAAAATTAGTAAAAAGATATGTTTATTTAGTTTTTTGCTAACACTATTTTATAACTAATAACATATAAAAGATAACAAATAGCTTTTTTGGTTTACCCAGATTGGGGAGCTAGGATTAAAAAATTAAAAAATGAAAAAAATTACAATATTAATAGCAGGCTTACTTTTTTTCGGATTTACCTCAAAAGCTCAAAATGATACAGTTTCAGCCTGGACAACAAGTGGAGATGTATCATTAATGCTCTCTCAAACCTCATTTACAAACTGGGCTGCAGGTGGTGAAAATAATATTACCTTAAATGGATTTATTAATCTGTATGCAAAATATGAAAAAAATAAGTCGAAATGGGAAAATATGTTAGTATTGGTTTATGGCCAAACAAAAACAGGCACCAGAGAATTTCGTAAAAGTGAAGATAAAATTGATTTTTCGTCAAGTTATGGCATAAAAGCGGCTGATAAATGGTACTACTCCGCTTTATTCAATTTTAAGACACAGTTTTCTGCGGGTTATGATTATCCTGATGATGTGGATTCTACAAAAGTAAAAATCTCCGATTTTTTAGCTCCAGCATATTTATCAATAGGTTTGGGAATGGAATATTGTCCTAATGATTTTCTGTCGCTTTACTTATCGCCGATTACTGAAAGATTTATTTTTGTAAACAATCAGGATTTGGCAAATAAAGGGGCTTTTGGGGTTGATCCTGCTGAATATGACGGACAGGGAAATATAATTAAAGAAGGGAAGAAAGCAAAAAATGAATTTGGAGCATACTTCCGGTTTATATTTAAAAAAAATATAATAAAAAATGTTGATTTACAAACCAAACTGGAACTGTTCTCCGATTATTTTGATAATCCGCAAAATATTGATGTTAATTGGGATACAATGATAAATTTTACAATTAACGAATGGCTTGCAGCAAATTTCGGCTTACAGATGATTTATGATGATGATATCCCGATTAAAGATAAAGACGGTAATATTGGTCCAAGAACCCAGATTATGCAATTACTTGGAATCGGTATATCTTATAAATTCTTGAAATAGAAATACTATTTTTTTATCCATTTTATTTCATTTTGTTATTTTTGTAACAAATTACAGAAATAAAAATCCAATACTTATAATTATGCCGTTTATTAAATTAAAAAACATTGAAGAAAAAGAAATTGTTCCCGGTTATAAAGCAAGGTTCATTCATTCCGAAAATATGACCATTGCTTCATGGAACATTAAAAAAGGTTATTTTTTACCCGAACATTCACATCATCACGAACAATTATCGTGTGTTACAGAAGGAGAATTTGAATTAACACTTAACGGAAAAACACAAGTTTTAAATTCAGGAAAAATTGCTGTTATTCCTTCAAATGCAAAGCACTCAGGAAAAGCTATTACCGATTGTAAGATTATTGATATTTTTAATCCGGTAAGAGAAGATTATAAATAAAACAATTATAAAATTTAATAATTAAAATCAAATATTATGAAATACAAATTATTATCAGATTCCGATATTAAAGCAATTGATGCCTTAAAAGAATTTCACGGCGGTGCTGCCGAAATTAACCGAACTATAAAAAAAATGCGGAATTTTGAAACACGTAAGAAAATCCTTGTTGAAAAAGGTTTTGGAGAAATGATTGCTGATGCAGAGGAATTAATTAAAAAATTCCCTAAAGTAGATGATTTTACTAATGAAATCAAGCCCCAATATAATAGTAATTATGGGATTGCTACAAGCCAGGTTTCAGGTTTTCAGGGCGCTTATGTAACACATCATTTTATGAAAAAAGTTGCAGAAACTGCCAAAACCGACCCTGTATTTGTTCCTGCCGAAATGATATCAGTTGTTCCTTTAACCGATTATTATGTTTACAGCGGCGATTTGATGGCTACTTTAGCCATGACCGAGAACATTATGCAAACGTCTAAATATTGCAGTACAAATTTAATCGGGATACCCCACCCTGAAAGCAGTTTTAAAAAGCTAGAAGAAGTTACTGGTAAAACATTTGACCGGGCAGATATGGGCGATGGTATGTCGGCTATCATTTTGAAAAACCAGGGTACACCATTTGGGAATTTCGGAGGAATTGAAGTTGCCGATGATAATCATTTATTTTATCTTGATGGAGTAATACGTACTGCCAAAGAAAAC
>JADFUO010000497.1 GCA_015222115.1 Bacteroidota bacterium
AAACCAACTTATCAAATACACTCCCGAGCACTCGGGATGAAATTAAAAGTCTAACAATAGAACAATCGGGCAATAGAGCAATATAGCAATAGAACCATTATTCAATTGTACTTTAGATTTATGCCATGAATGGTTACAAAAATACAAATTTCATCTATTTTACTGTGTTCTTAAAATTTGATTATATCTTTGCCATCTATGAATAAAAAATTATTAATAATTATAGCAGCTCTATTCTTATTTGCTTTTACTGCCTGTAAAACAACCCGTCAAGCAGAAAATAGAAGCCAAATATCCGAAAAAAACAGCCAGCTTTCAGAAAAAGACAGGTTAAAAAATTCTACTTTTTTTATTAATGCTAACAAAGAAAAAATTCTTGGTAATTATCAAAAAGCTTCCGAGTTATTTTCAAAATGTATTGAAATTGATCCGTCAGATGCTGCCTCAATGTATGAATTGGCAAAAATTTACACAATTTTTAACAAAAATGATGAAGCACTTTTGCTTGCTGAAAAAGCTGTAAAAATTGACCCTCAAAACGTTTGGTATCAACTACTGCTCGCAAGGTTATATAAAGTTAATGAAAAATATGATGATGGAATCAAGGTTTTGACAAATCTTGTAAAAACTAATCCTGATAATATTGACTATTATTTTGAACTGGCATCCGATTATATCTATTCGGGAAAATATAATGATGCAATTAAAATTTATAACAAGATTGAAGAAAAAACAGGAGTTTCCGAACAACTTACAACACAAAAAAAGAATCTTTTTCTTCAGCTAAAACAAGTTAATAAAGCAGTTAAAGAAGTTGAAAAGCTCATTGAAGAATACCCGACAGAAAGCCGTTATTATGCAATCTTAGCTGAATTATGCCTGTCTAACAACCTGGAAGAAAAAGCATTAAAAGCATACAATAAAATTATTGAAATTAATCCTAATGATGCCTATATTCATATTTCATTATCAGATTATTACAGAAAAAAAGGTGATAAAGAAAAATCATTCGAAGAATTAAAACTTGGTTTTGCCAACCCAAACCTTGATATTAACACAAAAATTCAGATTCTTCTATCATATTATACAATTATTGAGCTTTATTCCGACTTAAAGGATCAGGCTTTTGCACTTTCCGAGATACTAATTAATACTCACCCTGATGATCCAAAATCACACTCAATTTATGCAGACCTGCTTTATCAGAATAGTCAGTTTGATAAAGCTAAAGAATCACTTCATTTTGTATTGTCGCTTGACAGCAGTAAATATATAATATGGGAACAACTTTTATTTGTTGAATCCGAATTGAAAGATTATAAATCTATGGCTTTTGAAAGCCAACGGGCTATTGAGCTTTTTCCGGAACAAGCGTTGCTTTATTTATTTGGCGGAGTAGCAAATTATCAATTGAAAAACTACGACAAAACAATTGAAGTTTTGAACCGAGGATTAAAATTCGTAGTTAATAATGATGCGCTTTTAGCTCAATTCTATTCATATTTGGGTGATACATATAATGAAGTCAAAAATTATAAATCTTCTGACGAATTTTATGAAAAAGTTTTGACCATTGAGCCATCAAATTCAATTGTACTTAACAATTACAGCTATTACCTCTCACTCAGAAATGAAAATCTTGAAAAAGCCGAGCAAATGGCAAAAAAAGCCACTGAACTTGACCCTGATAATTCTTCAAACCTTGATACTTATGCATGGGTATTATACAAATCGGGAAAGTATGAAGAAGCGAAAACATGGATTTTAAAAGCTTTAGAAAACGGAGGAGATAAGAATGCCGTTATCCTTGAACATTATGGAGATATTTTATATAAACTCGGCAAAACTGATGAAGCTTGCACTTACTGGAACAAGGCGAAAGAAACCGGTGAAGGTTCTGAATATTTAGATAAAAAAATACAGGATAAAAAATTATATGAATAAATTTATAATTAGGATAAGTATTATTCTAACCCTAATCCTTTTTTCGTGTAAAACAACACGGACAATTATCAAAGAACCGATAAAAGAATATGGTGCTGATTACTTATTTGAACAACTGAAAAATAATGAATTAAAATTTGACTTTTTTTCTGCAAAATTTTCCATTGATTATATTAATGATAAGAATAAAGCATCATTTAAGGGACATATCCGTATAAAAAAAGACAGTTTAATATGGATTTCTTTTTCTCCTGCTTTAGGTATTGAAGTAGCAAGGTTGATGATAACAAATGATTCGGTAAAATTTATAAACCGGATAAATGATACATATTTTATCGGAGATTACGATTTTGTTAATGACTTTCTTGAAACAAATATTGATTTTGACATTATTCAATCTTTTATCACAGGGAATGATTTTACTTATTATGAAAATGGTAAATTCAGGGCATCAATTGATAGTAAAGAATACAGATTATCAACAGCCGCCCGTAGTAAGCTGAAGAAATATGTAAAAGAAAGTGAAGAAAATCCTAAAGTATTTATCCAGACAATATGGCTAAATCCTGAAAGTTTTAAAATTTCACAAGTACATATAAAAGAAATCAAAAAAGAAAATATAAAACTTGTAGCTATTTATGATGATTTTGTTTTTATTGACGAACAGCTTTTTCCTTCAAATATAAATTTTCATGTTATAGCTGAAAATAATATAAAAGTAGCTGTTGATTATTCAAAAATTGTAATAAATAAACCTTTAAGATTTCAATTTAAAATTCCCCGAAAATTCACACAAATACAGTGATCAATAAAATAGAAAAGTTGCAGTGGCAGTTGGCAGCAGCAGTAGCAACATTTTAGTAAACATTCCATTTCTCTTATAAATAGATGGGTAATAAAATAAAAAAATAAGTACTATTGTAGGTATTATTGAAATGAAATGTTTAGAAAAATATTTCCTATTTTTACATTTTTATTGTTTATACTAATGCTGAATAGAAATGCAAAACTTTAAACGTCTATTCAACACGCATAACTATTTCTAAACAGCTTTACTTCGTAAACCTGTTAAGAATTAGTATATATTCTTGTAATGAAATTAAAAATATATATATTAATTAGGTCTAATAAAACTATCCTCTTTTTTTTAATCTCTTTCCTTTTCTTTAACCTTTCTACAGCTCAGGATAAAAAAACTGAATTAAAGCAGGAAAAAAGTAAAATTGAAAAAGAAATTCAATACACAAACAATTTACTGTCTGAAACAAAAAAAAGTAAAGAAACATCTCTAAATCAACTTATTATTTTAAATAACAAAATAAGTTATCGTGAAAAACTTATAAATGCAATTAATTCTGAAATTAATATTCTTAATAATAAAATTGCTGCCAATAATTCAAATATTAAAAAACTAACTAACGAACTGAAAAGTTTAAAAAATGAATATGCAAAAATGATTTATTTTGTTTTTAAGAACAAAAGCTCGTATGACCGCTTAATGTTTGTTTTTTCATCTGAAGATTTTAACCAGGCATATATGCGTTTAAAATATTTCCAACAATATAGCGCGTATAGAAAAACACAAGTTGAACTGATCAAAAAAACTCAGGATGAAATAAATGTTAAAACAAAAGAACTGGAAAGTCAAAAAGAAAAAAAAATAACACTTTTAAAAACAAGAGAGAAAGAAAAAGTTTTACTTGTAAAAGAAAAAAATGAAAAGAACAATACAATAAAAAAACTTAAAAATAAAGAGAAAGAGTTACTCAGAACCCTCAGGGCAAAGGAAAAAGAATCAAAGAAACTAAAAAAAGCTATTGATGCAATTATTTCCGAAGAGATCAGACTTGCAGCCGAAAAAGCAAAAGAATCCAAAACAACATCAACATCAACAATTATTTCATTAACTCCTGAAG
>JADFUO010000498.1 GCA_015222115.1 Bacteroidota bacterium
AAACCAACTTATCAAATACACTCCCGAGCACTCGGGATGAAATTAAAAGTCTAACAATAGAACAATCGGGCAATAGAGCAATAGAACCATTATTCAATTGTACTTTAGATTTATGCCGTGAATGGTTAACGATTTTTTTATAAATTGCTGCGTTTTTTACAATTCTTTTCTAATTTTGGAGCATTATACTTAAAAGTAAATGGGAAATATTAATTAATTTTGTTTTAGTTCTTTAAATTTATAAGATTTAGTAAATAGTAATTATTTATCAATCAGTATGAAAAAAGACGGATTTCCATTAAAAAGAAACTACAAAGAACGTTATGATTTAATAAGACACCCTGAAAGAATAAGAAGTTCGGATGTTATTGAAGGGGTCTTTGAAAACATATCTTATTATAAATCACCCGATCCCTCACTTATTGCAGCAAAAGGAACGATTGATGGAATAGAATGTATTATACTTGGCCAGGAGAAAAGAAGAAAAGGAAAAGAAAGCAAGGCAACCGGAATGCTGAACTCAAAAGGCTTTGGGTTTGCTCTTGAAATATTAGATAAAGCAGAAAAAAATAATATTCCTGTGGTCTCATTTATCGACACTTTTGGTGGAGATACTTCAATGGAGTCGGAGCTAGGCGGGCAATCTTTTTTAATTTCCGATTGTATTAGCAGATTTTGTGCAGTAGAAACCCCTACCGTTTCTTATGTTATTGGTGAAGGGGGCAGTGGCGGCGCTTTAGCTTTACAAGTTGCTGATAAAAGTTACATGTTTGAAAATGCACTTTATTCTGTTATTGCACCTGAAAGTTGTAGCCGAATCATATTTCATAAAAGATTAGCTGCAGGTGAAAATATAGAAAATACGTTAAAAGATGCTTTAGAGGTACTACGTCCGGGAGCAGAACATATAAAAGAGATAGGGATGATTGATGGTATTCTGCCTGAACCGATAGCAGGGGCACATACTAATTATGAATTTACAATAAATATAATAAAAAAATCTTTAATTGAGACCCTGAATGAATGGGTACAAACTAATAAAAAAGGGAAAAAAGTTGTACAAAAGAAAGCTTTTAATAAAATATTGAAAGAGAGAAGAAAAAAGGTTTTGAATTATGGAAGATTTTATAATAAATTAGACAAACTGGCAAAAAGAATAACAAAAAGAAGAGTACCGGAAAATATTAATACCGTTGATATTGAGCGGGAAGATTTTCATACGATGGTATTAATAAGAGCACATTTGGAAAAAGAGGGTATTGATGATACAGAATTGTTTAAATGTGAAAAAGAATGGGATAAAGAAAAAAATATATTTAAAGTTGCCGGTGGTTGTGGTTTTGTTTCTTTAAAGCAATATATAGATAATTTTTATGCATGCCCCAAGTGTGGAAAAGGTGAATATCTTTGTATTGAAGAGCAAATAGAGAAGATTTGTGATAGTAATACATTTCATGAAATGGAAAGCGATTTGACAATTAAAAAATTAAATGGAAGCGGAAGATATAATTTTGGTGCATATAAAAAATTATTAGAAAAAATGGATGGAAAAACCTTTTCTAAAGAAGGTTTGGTAACAGGTAAAGCGAAGATTAATGGAAAGAATTTTGTTTTGGTAATATCTGATATAAAGTTTATTGGTGGGTCTTTTGGTGCCGTTTTTGGCGAAAAGTTTAAAAGAGCTGTTTATTATGCTGTACAGAATAAATATCCTTTCATATCTGTATGTTCTTCAGGTGGTGCAAGAATGAATGAAGGGCCTATGGCTCTGGCGCAGATGGCAAAAATGAATATGTCTTTATTAGACTTGAAAAGAGAAGGAATATTATATTTATCTGTTATTACAGGACCTACTACCGGGGGGGCTTATGCAAGCTATGTAACCCAAGGAGATATTATAATTGGTGAGAAAGGCAGTTTAGTTGAATTTGCCGGTCCAAGAGTAGTTATCGGAGCAGGTTTTGATGTTGATAGAGAAGTTGTTTGTACTGATAAACTTTATGAAACAAAAAAAATACAACATTTGGTTAACAGAAAAGATTTAAAAGATATTTTGTCCTATTATGTAGATTTTTACTATGCTATAAAATTTCCTGACAAAAGAAAAAATAAAAGCAGGATCAGGGATTTCAGAAAGATGTCTTGTTAATATATTATCAAGTTTTTTTTAAGTTATAAAACAGATATTGACTTAAAATGACTAATACCAATGTGAAAGCAGTGCTTATGGTTACTTTGTAAAGGGTAGAAAAAAATTCGCTAAAGCGGAAAACTTCTATGTAAAATAAAACCAAATGATGTAAAAGAATAAGGATTAAGGAATAGGCAAAAAACCACCTGAACCCCAAATCCTTAATGCAGGGCCTGATGCCTGGCTCAAAATCCTGTTTTGGAGATAACAGATATATTACTGAAGGACGGCAGAATGCCATAAAGACTGATGCCGCTGCATTCATCCCGATAGTTTTTGTAAAAATATCCACACAAAAACCAAGCAAAAATGCTAAAATTAGTAATAACCATTTTGGCGTTTCAAAAGGTAATAGTAAAATAAACAAAACATATAAATACGGATTGACATAACCACTGAACTGAATATTGTTCAAGACCAAAACCTGAAACAAAATCAGAAAAACAAAAAGTAAAGTATATTTAAGATAAATATTACTCATATTCAATAATTTCCTCTAAATTTAATTGCTCATCTTTCATAAGGTTATATATGATAAAAACATAATGTAAGCCGTTAAAATCAGTTGAAAAATCAATTAAAGCCTTGTTCATGCTTTCTCCCTTTTCAATTAAGTAATTTTTTACTGTACCAATTATAATTCCTTCGGGAAATATAAAAGAATGACCGCTTGTAATTATAGTATCACCGTAATGTATATTTATTTGTGTAGGAATATCCTCAATAGTACCAATTTTATAATCAATATTATTCCACACAACATTTACTAACTGGTTGTTCTTTTTGATTTTTGCACTGATTTTTGCATTCTCATGAAGCACAGACATTACGGAACAAAAATTTTCAGAGGCACTTATAACTATGCCGACAATGCCATTTGAGCAAATAACACCCATATCGGCTTTTATTCCATGTTTTGTGCCTTTATTAAGCATCAGGTAGTTATTTCTTTTATTTGTAGAGTTGTTTATTACCTTGGCACTGATGAATTTGTATAGTGTATCTTTATATAGAAAGTTTGTATCGGTTTTCAGGAAAGATTTTTCCAACAACGAATGTAACCGGGCATTCTCTTCGGCTAATTCTTTGTTAACATGTTTAAGTGAAAAATATTCTGAAATATTATTAAATGTATTTAATATTGAACCGGTAAAATGATTAGTAGAATTTAATATCACGGAATTGTGATAGTAGTTATTATTAATAATGAGTGAAAATGCGAATACTTCGAGCAGGATAAACAACAGGATGAAATAATGTTTCAGCAGAAATGCAAGCAAGTGTCGCATAAAGATTATAATCTATTTTATTAAGAAAGTAAATTTATCAAAATTCTTAAGGGCAATTCCTGTACCACGGGCAACAGCTCTTAACGGGTCTTCGGCAAGGTGTACAGGTAATTTTGTTTTTTGGTGGATCCTTTCTTTAAGACCACGCAACAATGAACTTCCTCCTGCAAGGTAAATTCCGGTTCTGTAAATATCAGCAGATAGTTCAGGTGGTGTCATTTCAAGGGCGGTTAAAATTGCAGCTTCAATTTTAGATATGGATTTATCCAGTGCATGTGCGATTTCAACATAATTCACAATTATTTCTTTAGGGATTCCGGTTAACATATCTCTTCCGTGAACAGCATAATCATCAGGTGGATTATCTATTTCTGACAATGCGGAACCAACTTCAATTTTAATTCTTTCTGCGGTTCGTTCCCCGATAGTGATATTATGTTGTTTTCTCATGTATTCAATAATATCATCAGTAAAATCATCGCCTGCAATACGAATAGATTTATTGTTAACAATACCGCCAAGAGCAATGACCGCAATTTCACAAGTTCCCCCGCCAATGTCAACAACCATGTTTCCGGTTGGTTCCAGAACATCAATTCCTATACCAATAGCTGCAGCCATTGGTTCGTGAATTAACTTAACATCTTTGGCACCGGCTTGCTCAGCAGAATCTTTAACGGCTCTTTCTTCAACCTCGGTAATACCCGAAGGAATGCAAATAACCATTTTTAAAGCAGGTGGAAACCAGGATCGTTTATTTTCAGTCATCCTGATCATTTCCCTTATCATATATTCGGCAGACTGGAAATCGGAAATTACGCCGTCTTTCAAAGGACGGATGGTTTTAATGTTTTCATGGGTCTTACCATGCATCATCATAGCCTTTTTTCCAACGGCGATGATCTTTCCTGTATTTCTTTCAAGTGCAATTATTGAAGGTTCGTCAACAACAACCTTATCATTATATATAATAATTGTGTTTGAAGTTCCTAAATCAATAGCTAATTCCTTAGTTAAAAACGAAAATAACCCCATATTGTAAAAGATTTAAATGGATTATATTAATAAATTTTAATGTTTAAAATGTCTGGTTCCCGTAAAAACCATTGACATGTTATTATTATTGCAAAACTCAATAGAGTCTTTATCCCTGATTGATCCGCCAGGCTGGATAACTGCTGTAATTCCGGCATTATGTGCAATTTCAACCGAATCGGCAAAAGGAAAAAATGCATCTGAAGCTATTACAGCACCATTCAATTCAAATCCGAAGCTGTTAGATTTAGCAATAGCTTGTTTCAGTGCATCAACCCTTGATGTTTGACCAACACCGCTTGCAATCAATTGTTTGTTTTTTGCCAAAACAATGGTATTTGATTTTGTATGCTTTACAATTATATTGGCAAAAACCAGATCTTCCTTTTCTTTTTCCGTTGGTTCAACTTTAGTAACGGTTTTTAAGTCATTAACAGTTTCGGTTTTTAAATCTTTATTCTGTTCAATTACGCCGTTTAAAATTGATCTGAATTGTTTATCCTTAAAATCAAACGATAATTTATGCAAAATTATTCTTTTTTTCTTTGATTTTAGCAATTCAAGTGCAAAATTATCATATCCTGGGGCTAATATTATTTCAAAGAATAATTTATTGATTTCAGTGGCTGTTTCCTCATCAACAATTTCATTAGTAATTAAAACTCCACCAAATGCAGAAACAGGGTCTGCGGCTAACGCATCTTTCCATGCTTCAATAAGAACAGGCCTGCTTGCCAGTCCGCATGCATTATTATGTTTTAGGATGGCAAAAGTGGTTTCATCAAATTCTTTAATTAAGTTAATAGCTGCGTCCAGATCAACAAGATTGTTGTATGAAATTGCCTTACCGTGCAATTGTTTAAAAACATTATTGAAGTTTCCGTAAAAGATACCTTCCTGATGTGGGTTTTCACCATATCTTAAAATATTTGAAGAAAGAATGCTGTGTTTAAATGATTTGATGAAGGTATTATTAAAATAATTGAAAATTGCAATGTCGTAATGTGATGATACATTAAAAGCGTGAGCGGCAAATAATTTACGGTCTTCAACAGAAGTATAAGCATTTTTTTCCTTCAGCAGATTAATCAAATCATCATAATTATTTGAAGATGGAACAACCAGAACATCTTTGAAATTTTTTGCTGCAGCACGGATCAATGAAATACCACCAATGTCGATTTTTTCGATGATTTCCTGTTCATCGTTGCTGTTTACTATGGTTTCTTCAAACGGATAAAGGTCAACAATTACAAGGTCAATTTCAGGAATTTCAAATTCTTTGATTTGTTGATTATCGTTTTTATTGTCTCTGCGGAAAAGAATTCCTCCGAAAATTTTTGGGTGAAGGGTTTTAACACGGCCTCCTAAAATTGAGGGATAAGAAGTTACGGATTCAACAGGGGTTGCTTTAATTCCGAGATTTTCAATAAAACTGAAAGTGCCCCCCGTTGAGTAAATGTTAATACTTAATTCATTAAGAAGTGTTAAAATTTTTTCGAGACCGTCTTTATAGTAAACGGAAATCAGGGCATTCTTAATTTTTTTCAAAGTAATAGGAATTTAATTTAAAACTAAAACAATATTTTCAGTATAATTTGCAATTTTATTAAAAATCAACACAAGATACAATATATTTTGAGTAAAAAATTAAGTAATTATATTAATTTTACTTTTTTATTAATTAGAAGAGGTTATAATATGATTTTTTTAAAATTACTAAGAGAGAGTTTTATTTTTGCTTTTCATGAAATAATTGTTAATAAAACCCGCACTATACTTTCTTTGCTTGGCATTACCATAGGCATTTTTTCAATAATTTCTGTATTTACTGTTTTTGATTCAATGGAAAATTCAATAAGAAAAAGTATTGATTCGCTTGGAGACAATGTGTTATTTGTTCAGAAATGGCCATGGGCAATGGGGGGCGATTATCCCTGGTGGAAATACTGGCAACGACCGGAACCAAGCATAAAAGACCTGAATGAAATTCAGAAAAGAAGCCAGGCATCAGAGGCAAGTGCTTTTATGATTGGGGTTAGCAAAAATGTTAAATATGAAAATAATAATATTGAGAATGTAAATATTATTGCCGTATCGCAGGATTTTAATATAGTAATGCCGTTTGATTTAAGCGAAGGAAGATATTTTACACAAATTGAATCGGTAAGTGGGAGAAATGTTGTAATTATCGGAAGCGAAATAGCAACAAATCTTTTTGATAATATTGAACCGATAAATAAAAAAATTAAAATTTTCGGAAGAAAACTTGTTGTTATCGGAGTAATGAAAAAAGAAGGGGAAGATATGTTTGGTAATACTTCCGATGATCAGGTTATTATCCCGATAAATTTTGCAAGAAATGTTTTGGATGTCAGGAATATTGGTTCAACAATTGTTGTAAGGGCAAAGCCAATGGTTTCGAATAAAGAATTAATGGACGAATTAACCGGAATAATGCGTTCAATTCACAAGCTTAAACCTTCGGCGGAAGATGATTTTGCAATTAATGAAACAGATATTATTTCAAAGGGCTTTGATGATTTATTTGGTGTGATTGCAATGGTTGGCTGGATTATTGGTGGGTTTTCATTATTAGTAGGAGGTTTTGGTATTGCCAATATTATGTTTGTTTCGGTAAAAGAGCGAACCAACCAGATAGGTATTCAGAAATCGCTTGGTGCAAAAAAATATTTTATTTTGTTTCAATTTTTATTTGAAGCAATTTTTCTTTCATTGTTTGGGGGAATTATTGGATTGATAATTATATTTATAATTGTTGTGTTGGTTAATTCTCAGGATTTTGCATTAAAATTGGTTCTTACTGAAGGAAATATACTTATTGGAATTTTTGTTTCCGGATTTATAGGATTAGTATCCGGTTTTATTCCTGCATATTCTGCTTCAAGATTAAACCCTGTTGAAGCTATGAGAACTACTTTTTAAGTATGTTTTAAAATTATTTTAGCAAGTTAATTAAATTGAAAGAAAGATTATAAGAATGGAAAAACGTTGGCACATAAAAAAACAGGGTGATGCAGAGTCGGTTAAACTTTTGGCTGAAAAATTAAATATAAATAATCATTTAGCAAATTTATTAGTTCAGCGAGGTATTACTGATTTTGAAGGGGCAAAAAATTTTTTCAGACCACAACTTTCAGATATTCATGACCCCTTTTTAATGAAGGATATGGATAAAGCCGTGCAAAGAATAAAAGATGCAATAAAAAATAATGAAAAAATTCTTGTTTACGGTGATTATGATGTGGATGGAACTACGGCTGTGGCACTGGTTTATTTATATTTAAAAAACATATATTCCAATGTTGATTTTTATATTCCCGACAGAGATACCGAAGGTTATGGAATTTCCATTCAGGGTATAGATTTTGCCGAAAAAAATGAATTTTCGCTTGTAATTGCATTGGATTGTGGAATAAAAGCAGTTGAAAAAATTGAGTATGCAAAAAGCAAAAAAGTTGATTTTATAATTTGTGACCATCATCGCCCTGGAAATAAAATACCGGATGCTTATGCTGTTTTAGACCCTAAAAGAGAAGATTGTAACTATCCATTTAAAGAATTATCGGGTTGT
Organism: Bacteroidota bacterium; assembly: GCA_015222115.1. GTDB lineage: Bacteria > Bacteroidota > Bacteroidia > Bacteroidales > JADFUO01 > JADFUO01. The sequence goes on from JADFUO010000498.1 coordinate 8,111, forward strand.
GGAGTGGGTTTTAAACTTATTCAGGAATATAACCAAAAGACAGGTGAACCATTTAAAAATCTTGAAAAATATCTTGATCTTGTTGTAACGAGCATTGCGTCGGATATAGTTCCCGTGACCGGAGAAAACAGGATATTGGCTTATTATGGTTTAAAAATTCTAAATTCAAATCCTCGCCCGGGCATTGAAGCAATTTTAAGATACAGTAATGTTATAAGAACAGAAACGAATATAAATACCGGGAATATATTTAACAGGGAATTAACTATTAATGATCTTGTGTTTTTAGTAGGACCAAGAATAAATGCTGCCGGAAGGATTGAAAGTGCCAAAAACTCTGTAGAATTATTAATTTCTGAGAACATTGATTCAGCTGAGCGAGTTGCAGAACAAATAAATACTTTAAATACGGAGCGGCGTAACCTTGATACCCAAATAACACAACAAGCCCTTGACATGATCAGTAGTAATGAAAAACTAAAAAATAGTAAAACCACCGTTGTTTTTAATTCCGGCTGGCATAAAGGAGTGATTGGTATTGTTGCTTCAAGGCTTACAGAAACCTATTATCGCCCGACTATTGTTTTAACAAAATCTAATGATTTTATTACAGGCTCGGCTCGCTCAGTAAAGGATTTTGATATTTATGATGCTGTTGATGCCTGTAGCGATTTGCTGGAACATTTCGGAGGCCACAAATACGCTGCGGGTTTATCGCTTAAAGAGGAAAATTTAAAAGCCTTTCAGGAACGTTTTGAAAATGTTGTTTCTGATACAATTGAAGATCATATGCTTATTCCTGAAGTTGAAATTGATGCAAAGCTTAATCTTAATGATATTAATAATAAGTTTTACAGGATATTAAAACAGTTTGCACCATTTGGGCCCAATAACATGACTCCCATGTTTCAAACAAATGGTTTAATTGATACGGGTTATGCACGAATAGTAGGAAACAATCATTTAAAACTTAACGTTGTTCATCGTGATATTTCAGGGTATCCTGTTTCAGCTATTGCATTTCAACAGGGAGAACATATAGAATATATTAAAAAAGGCATTCCCTTTGATATTTGCTATCATATTGAGGAAAATAACTGGAATAATAAAACAACAATTCAGCTAAATATTAAAGATATAAAACCTGCTGTTTGATAAGTTAGTACTTCTAAGAAAATTCGTAACCGTTCACAGTTAGAAATTAGAAATTAGAAATTAGAAATTTATGTTATCATATTTTTGTGCTGTTGATAAACGCATTCAACTTTGGAACAAGTTTTTCAATTATTATTTGGTATTTTGAAGCATCTGACTTATTTAGAACCTTCCTCCGAATAAGTTTTCG
>JADFUO010000499.1 GCA_015222115.1 Bacteroidota bacterium
ATCTGATGCTTTCCATATAGTTTAATTATTTAATAAGTTGCCTTCTGTTTCTGATAAGAAAATGCGAAAATAATAAAATTTGTTTAGGGTTGGTGTTTTAAAAATTTTATGTTATGAATTTGTTAGATTAAAAATATTTTTTTATTAAGAATTATTGTTTTACTTTGTCCGCTTTAATTCAATATAAAAATATTTAGAAGATGACGCGAAAATACCGTTTATTAACAAAAAAGGAAATTGATCGATTAATATCACAGGGGTGTAGTTGCGATGATTGGATAAATATTCAGGTTGCAGAACAATTTGATGCCGGGAAAGTAAAAACAACAAAATTTTCAGGTAATATTAAATTAGGAGTATTTGATAAAGAATTTACTTTTTTCGGTGGCGTTAAAAAACCAGCAGGAATAAATGATGCAACTATACATAATTGTATCATAGGCAATAATGTTTACATTGGACAAATTAAGAACTATTTGGCAAATTATATTATTGAAGATGATGTAGTAATTGAAAATGTTGATATGATTGCAGTTGAGGGCGAAAGTTCATTTGGCAATGGAGTAAGAGTTGAAGCAATCAATGAAGGAGGAGGCAGGGAAATCCCAATCTATGATTATCTTTCAGCACATACGGCATACATTTTAGCTTTATACAGACATAAGCCAAAAGTTATTAAAGCACTTGAAAAAATGATAGCTGATTATACAAAATCCGTTACATCTTCAATTGGAATAATTGCACATGGTGCAAAACTTATTAATTGCAAAACAATTATAAATGTTAATATCGGGGTAAACAGCACGATTGAAGGTGTTTACAGGTTGTCAAATGGTTCAATTAATAGTTGTGTGGAAGATCCCGTATATTTTGGTCCCGGGGTAGTTGCTGAAGATTTTATTGTTTGTTCAGGTTCAAAAATTTCTGACTCAACATTAATTTCTTTTTGTTTTATAGGTCAGGGATGTGAATTGAGCAAACATTATTCTGCAGAAAATTCGTTGTTCTTTGCTAATTGTCAGGGTTTTCACGGTGAAGCCTGTGCTATTTTCGCCGGACCATATACCGTTTCACATCATAAATCCACATTGCTGATTGCAGGTTTGTTTTCATTTTTTAATGCAGGAAGCGGATCGAATCAAAGTAATCACATGTATAAATTGGGTCCAATTCATCAGGGAATAGTTGAAAGAGGTTCAAAAGCAACAAGTGACTCGTATTTACTATGGCCTGCGAAAGTCGGAGCATTTTCACTTGTTATGGGCAGACATTATAAAAATTCGGATACATCCGAACTTCCATTTTCATACATAGTTGAGAAAGATAATGATAGTGTTTTGATTCCGGGAATGAATTTACAAAACGTCGGAACAATAAGAGATGCCCGGAAATGGCCGAAACGCGACAAACGAAAAGATCCTGATAAGCTTGACTATATAATTTTCAACCTGTTAAGTCCTTACACTATCCAAAAAATGATAAAAGGCAATGAAATCCTAAACAGATTAAAAATGTCTTCAGGAGAACCTTCAGATTATTATTTTTATCAAAGGTGTAAAATCTATAATTCAGCGCTTAATAAAGCCATTAGATTGTATGAGATAGGTATTAATAAATTTTTAGGAAATTCATTAATTAAACGGCTTGAAAAAACAAATTTTAAAAACAATAAAAAAATTCAAGAAAGACTAAAACCTGATACTCCTATCGGAAAAGGAAAATGGGTTGATTTAGCAGGATTAATA
>JADFUO010000500.1 GCA_015222115.1 Bacteroidota bacterium
GTAGTGGTTGTAAAAAGTAATGTTTAAAAAATCCGGATATTTTATTTTTCTTCAAAATATTTTGAATGATATAAAACAATAAAATTTTGCAGCCTTTGGTTACGTATGGTTATAGTCCTCTGATAATTTATAATATATTTGTTTTTCAGTGAAAATAATTTCAATTATTTTTATAACGATAAAGTTTATTAAAATATTTTCAGCTTTGAATCTTGAGATTTTTGCAAGTTGGCAGAACTTTGACAGTGTAATTTGCTTTTTTGTTTTTAAATAGTTTAAAAGGAATTTTTCGTTTTCAGTATATTTTATATGTATGCCTGATTTTCTGCCTTGTTTCTTCCAGACTTTCAGAAGAACCCTGTTTGCAAGCAAATTCTGGTCGTTTACTCTTATATAAACCAGCCATTTATCATTATTTGATAAGGCATAATAAGGAACAATTTCATTTTTTGGGATAATAATTTCTAAAACAGTTTTTCCATCAACTGTCCATTCTTTGCTTTCAAAATATATTTGAGGTTTGCAATACATTTGTGCTGCTGCTTCCACCATATGATATTCTTCATTCGACCTGACACCTGCAATTGCTCCATTATCTTTAACTCCAATAAGTAATTTTCCGCCATCAGTATTGGCGAATGCAACAAGTGAACGGGCAATCTTTTTTGAATCTGTAATCTCAAATTTAAAATCAAGTTGCTGATGTTCGCCTTGTTTAATTAGATTTTTTATATAAGTATTCAAAGTGAATGATTTACCAGCATAGCCAATACATCTGACTTGCCCTGATGATAAAGTTTGAATAGCTAAATAAATACAATATTATCCTTAGCGGTATATTTATCGCAGTACTTACACCATAATTTTATATCACCGTTGTCTTCAATTGAAACATCAAATTTTGTCGTTATGTTTTCGTAATTTGTAATACAATTTGGATTTACACATTTTACGAATTTAAATATTTGTTTAGGTATTTCAACTGATTTCTTCAGTCTTACCTGATAATCTTTAATTTCAATAAGCGTTGCGGTGGGTGCTACTAAAGCAATTTTGTTAACTTCTTCCGGTTTAAAATATTTATCACTGACTTTAATAAGACCTTTTTTTCCATATTTTTTACTATCGAGGTTAGTGCTGAACAGAACCTGATTTTCAATATTATCAAGATTTAAAATCCTAATTACCTGAAAAACACTTTTTGTTGGAATATGATCAATTACAGTTCCATTTTCAATTGCTGAAACTTTTAATTCTTTTCTGATTTTATTCATCCTTTTATTTTTTTGATTTAAATAAATTTAATTATTACCAATGCCTTGTCCATATGGATAGATGTTTCATTTAACACCGAGTATTGAAGCTAATAATGCTTGTCTGACATATACACCATTAAGTGCCTGCTGAAAATAATATGCTTTTGGATTAGCATCAACATCAATAGTTATTTCATTTACACGTGGTAAAGGGTGTAAGATTCTTAGATTATCTTTTGCTTTTTCAAGCATGCAGTTTTTAAGTACATAAGCATTTTTCACTTTTTCATATTCAATTGGGTCTAAAAATCTTTCTTTTTGGATACGGGTCATGTATAAAATGTCTGCTTTAGGGATAACTTCATTTAATTCCGTATATTGATAATATTTAAGATTATTATTTTTAATATGTTGTTTTACGTAGCTTGGTAATTTTAATTCAACAGGCGAGACCAGATGAAATGTAGTATTAAATTCGCACAAAGCAATGACCAATGAGTGGACGGTTCTGCCATATTTCAGGTCACCGATAAAAGCTATGTTAAGATTATTCAAAGTGCCTTGGGTTTTTCTTATGGAGTATAGGTCAAGAAGAGTTTGTGTAGGATGTTGATTGGCACCGTCACCGGCATTAATTATTGGTATTGGTGAAACTTCACTTGCATATCTGGCACTGCCGTCACGTGGATGGCGCATAACAATAATATCAGAGTAATTACTTACAGTTAATATTGTATCGTTAAGCGACTCACCTTTTTTTACACTTGATAAAGAAGAATCGGTAAAACCGACTATTTTGGCTCCGAGTCTTGTTGCTGCACTTTCAAAGCTAAGCCTTGTTCTTGTTGATGGTTCAAAAAACAGTGTGGCAACAACATAATTTTCAAGGATCTTTTGTCTAGGGTTTTTTTCAAATTCTTCAGCCAGATCAAGAAGGCTTATCCATTCCTTCTTAGTGTAATCATTGATTGAAACTAAGCTTCTGTTTTTCATATATGTTTTTGATTAATTTTTAACTATAACAACATTTGCATTTTTCTTTTTTAATAATACCGTGCTTTACAATAAAATCGCAAAGAACGTCTTCAAGTCCGGGGTAACCAATTTCCTGCAGGTCGTAATAAACTCTTGTATATGGTTTATTTATCTTAATGATCCTGCCCAGATCAATTGGAGTACCGATTAATACCGAGTCACAATCAGTGTTGTTAATAGTGGTTTCAAGGTCTTTTAATTGTTCTTCTCCGTATCCCATTGCCGGTAATAAAGTTCCGATATTTGGATAGATTTCAAAAGTTTCCGAAAGTTTTCCAACAGTGAAAGGTCTCGGGTCTATTAACTCGGCTGCACCGAATTTTTGGGCTGCAACTATTCCGGCGCCCAATTTCATTCCGCCATGTGTTAAGGTTGGTCCGTCTTCAACTACCAAAACTCTTTTACCTTTAATAATATCAGGGTTGTCAACTCTTATTGGAGATGCAGCATCAATAACAATTGCACCTGGATTAACTTTTGCAATATTTTCTCTTACTTTTAAAATATTAACTAAATCGGCAGTATCAATTTTATTAATTATAGCCACATCAGCTAATCTTAGAGTTACTTCACCCGGATAATATGTTAGTTCGTGTCCCGGACGATGAGAGTCAACTATTGTTATGTTAAGGTCGGGAACATAAAACGGAAAGTCGTTATTACCACCGTCCCATAAAATTATATCACAACCGTCGGAATCATTTTCAGCAGCTCTTAAAATAGCTTCATAATCAACTCCGGCATAAATTACATTACCACGAACAATATGCGGTTCGTATTCTTCCATTTCCTCAATAGTGCAATGATGTCTTTCAAGGTCTTCCAATGTGGCAAAACGCTGAACTTTTTGTTCTGCTAAATTTCCATAAGGCATAGGATGACGAATAGCAACAACTTTTAAACCTTCCATCATTAATATCTCAATAATTCTTCTTGAAGTCTGGCTTTTACCGCAACCGGTTCTGACTGCTCCAACTGCAATCAAAGGTTTTGTGCTTTTTATCATTGTGTCTTTAGGACCTAATAAGATAAAATTAGCACCCGCAGCATTCACGATTGCGCTAATACTCATAACTTTATTGTATAGAACATCGCTATATGAAAAAACGCAATCATCAACTTTCAAATCTTTAATTAAATTTACAATTCCTTCTTCTGCATAAATCGGGATGCCATCAGGGTATAAATCACCTGCTAATTCAGTCGGGTATTTCCTTCCGTCAATATCGGGAATTTGAGCAGCTGTAAATGCTACTACATTATAATCTTTATTTCCTCTGAAGTAAGTGTTAAAATTATGGAAATCTCTTCCTGCAGCTCCAATTAAAATTATATTCTTTTTCATTCTGAAATATTTATATTATTAATTTATTTAACTGATAAATGACTTAAAATACTTTTTATATTATTTTTGCAAATGTATAATTTATAGTTTTAAAATTAGTACATAGTTTAAATTTTTTTAATTGTGTTAATAAAAAATTAAATGATAGAAAAAATTATTATTAAAAATATTGTCACGGCAATACATATATTA
>JADFUO010000501.1 GCA_015222115.1 Bacteroidota bacterium
CTATAAAGTCGGTATTTTTAAGTTATAATTTGTGATTTTAGATTTAAGATTTTCAATAACTTCATAAATCAGAGATCAGCCTGCTCCGTAGCTTCAGTGTATCGGGGTTAATCGTTATTCTGAAATCAAAAAAACACTTACTTTATAAACGGATTCTATTTATACTTCTTTACCTCCCCACTCTTAACTCTTGACATATATGATTTCATGTCTTTTTTTACTTCCTTGGCTAAAATGAAAAGTCCTAAAATATTTGGGAATGCCATACTTAATATCATCATATCAGAAAAACCAATAACTACATCAAGTGATGAGGAAGCACCGATAATAGCAAATCCTAAAAATATGAACTGAAATATCCTTGTTCCGATTTTACGGTTGCCAAGTTTATTTTCAAAAAATCCTCCGCACAAGTAATCAAACCCTTTTAAACCGTAATACGACCATGCGACCATTGTTGAGAAGGCAAACAGGAAAATAGCAACTACCAGCAGATAAGGAAACCATGAAAATACACTGCCGAAAGCAGCAGAAGTTAATTGTGCTCCTTCCAGATCGCCCGGATTATTATGTAAACCTGTAAAGATAATTACAAGGGCAGTCATAGTGCAAATAACAACAGTATCAATAAAAGGCTCAAGCAATGCCACAATACCTTCACTTATCGGTTCATCGGTTTTTACGGCTGAGTGGGCTATTGACGCCGAACCAACACCTGCTTCATTGGAAAAACATGCCCGTTGGAAACCGATTATTAAAACTCCGATAAATCCGCCTTTTATTGCAGCTGCATTAAATGCTCCATTGAAAATTAAAACAAATACATTACCCATTTCTGAAATATTCATAAAAATAATTACCAAAGCGGTAATTATATATAGCGATGCCATAAAAGGAACAACTTTTTCAGTAACATTCCCGATGCTTTTAATTCCGCCGATAATTACCAAACCAACAAGAATTGCGAGGAGAATTCCAAAATAAGCACCCTTATCTTCCATAAACGGAAAAAACAAAGCAAGTTGCGAAAAAGCCTGGTTAGCCTGAAACATATTGCCACCTCCGAATGAACAGCCCATAATCAGTACTGCAAATATTGCTGCAAGAATTTTTCCCAGGACACCAAGTTTTCTTTTTTTCAGTGCCCTGCTTAAATAATACATAGGTCCACCCGAAACCTGCCCTGATTTATCTATCTTTCTGTATTTTACGCCGAGAGTACATTCAACAAATTTTGTTGACATACCAAATAATCCGGCAACTATCATCCAGAAAGTAGCTCCGGGACCACCAATTGCAATTGCAATTGCTACGCTTGCAATATTTCCTAATCCTACTGTTGCAGATAATGCAGTTGTTAATGCCTGAAAATGTGAAACCTCACCTTTATCCCCAGGCTTGTCATATTTACCTCTTATTAATTCAATACTGTGCCTGAAACCGCGTATGTTAATAAACCGCATTTTAAACGTGAAGAAAACTGCTCCCACAATAAGCCATAAAACAATAATCGGAACGCCCTGTCTTTTGTGGTTACCATTTTTATCATATATGGGATTACCATTATCATCATAAATATAAGGATCACGAATACCAAAAGCTTCCAAAGGATCCCAAAATAATACATAACCCATAGCTTCTACAATCGGCTCAAAAAAATCATTTATTTGTTGGCTGAAATTTTTTTCTTCTATCTCAATTAGTTCCGTAACAGCCTTGTTAATTTTTTCGCGGACAGTTTCTGTAGTATCATTTGCCTGTGAAATTTCTAAAGCATATAATTCAAATGAAAAGAATAAGGTAAAGGTTAGGATTAACAAGAATAGCAAATGCTTCATTTTGTGATTTTTGTGATGATTTGCCTTATAGCTGATTTTCATGGCAAAAATGGTAAAAAAAATCTCAATTGCAAAATATAAAAATTAAAATTAGAAATTAGAAATTAGAAATTGAAAATTAAAAGTGAAAAATTTGCACTTTAATATTTATGCGAATCAAGGGTTGAAATAGGCATTTTTTACCACTAAGGATACACTAAGGATATCACAAAGGCACACTAAGGACTAAAGAATTACCCGTTTAATACCATCTTTCA
>JADFUO010000059.1 GCA_015222115.1 Bacteroidota bacterium
ATATTTTTGCTACATAATTATACGAAAAAAAATCCAAAGTTTTATTTCCGTTAAAAACTTTTATCTTGCATTTTACTACATTATGAATATTGAAGATATCAGAGAATATTGCCTTTGTAAAAAAGGTGTTACCGAAAGTTTGCCTTTTGATGAAGATACGCTTGTATTTAAAGTCTTGGATAAAATGTTTGCACTTGCCTCTCTTGAAGGAGATTTAAGCATTAATTTAAAGTGTAACCCGGAAAAAGCCATTGAACTCAGGGAACAATATCCTGCTGTACAACCCGGTTATCACATGAATAAAAAACACTGGAATACTGTTATGATAGACAGGTCAGTAAGCGATAAACTTGTTAAACAATGGATTGACGACTCATATAAATTGGTAGTTAGTAAGTTAACTAAAAAACAAAAAGAGAAATTATCGGTGCATTTGGCTTAACAGAACCCAACCATGGTTCAGACCCTTCAGGAATGGTAACTAAAATTAAGGATAACCGGAGAAGATATTACAGGAATTGAAGCATTTCATTAATATCAAGGTTGCTAACCTTATTTTAGGTTAGTAACCTTTGTTTGTTTGATTGAAAGTATGAATCAGGGTTATCAACCTGAAAAAAAGGTTGGCAACCTTTCTTTATAATTCTTTGACTTTATTAACAGGCACTATTTAAGGCATTCTGTAAACTAAAGAGTTAATATTCATGCCTGCTCCAACGGAGGCAAATACTGCATATTCACCTTTTATTAGCTTATGATTTTTAAGCTTTCCTTTAAACAGCAAATCAATTAAGGTAGGTATAGTTGCCACCGAACTGTTTCCAAGAAATGAAATCGTCATAGGCATAACATCTAAAAGAACTTTGGTTTTTCCATATAATTTAAACAAACGGTTTAGAATCTCCACGTCCAATTTTTCATTTGCCTGGTGTATTAGCACTTTCTTTATATTGTTAAGCATCAGCCCTGCTTTTTCAATTGTGTCTTTCACAACCTGTGGAACTGTTGATATGGCATACTCATATAATTTACGACCATTCATTTTAAGAAATAATTCATCACCTTTATAATCAGGATTATAAGATTTATTCATCCACATCAATTTTGAATAAACCATTGTATCCGACCTTGAAGAATGGGATAGAATCCCTACTGGCTCATTACTTGAAGTTGCCTCAAGAATTACTGCTCCGGCTCCATCAGAATAAATCATGCTGTCTCTGTCGTGTGGGTCCGATATTCTGGAAAGGGTTTCGGCACCGATAATAAGAATTTTTTTTGCATTACCGGATTTAATATAATAATTAGACATTATCATTCCCTGTAACCATCCGGGGCAGCCAAAAGGCAAATCATAAGCAACGGTATATGGGTTTTTTATGTCTAATTTATGCTTCACTCTTGCAGAAATACTTGGAACATAATCAGACCTTTTATTATTTACTTTTACATCTCCGAAATTTTGAGCAACAATTATATAATCTAATGTTTCCTTGTCAATTTTTGATGACTCAATAGCATTCTTAGCAGCGAAATAAGCAATATCGGAAACAACAAGGTTATCGGTAATATGTCTTCTTTCTAAAATACCTGTAATTTTTTCAAACTTCCTGATAATTTCTTCATTTGATTCCTTGAATTTAATTCCATCCGGATTATAAAATTCACTATCAAGAAAATCCTTATTTGGAACTCGCTTTGTAGGAATATAGCTACCTGTACCAGTTATTACAGAATAAATTTTTTTTCTCATTTAGTAAATTGATAAGTATTTTGATTAATCTAAACTGATTGCAAAGATACAAAATATTTAAAACATTATTAAAAAAAAAATTCAGTTAGGTTAATATATATTTGGGTTACGAACCTGAAAAAAAAGGTTGGCAACCCTTTATCATTACCTGAACATTACAACCGTAATCCCATGACCACCTCTTTCAATATGCTGATCTTTGTATTGTTTAATTTCCTGAACTGTTGAAAGGTATTTTCGGATCACATCACGCAAAATACCGTCTCCCTTGCCATGTAAAATATTAACTTCCTTCATGTTTAGCAAAATTGCTTCATCAATATATTGCCTGACAATTGAAATTGCTTCTTCGGCTCTTTTCCCCCTGACATCTATTGAAAATTTAAAATTAGCAATTTTATCACTAATAATATTGCTGTATGAAATTTGGGAAATTTTAACTTTTTCTTTACCTGATACTTTTTTTAATTTGTTGATTGGAGTTCTGAATTTCACTGTATTAAATGTAATTAGAACATCTTCATCTGATATTTCAATTACTTCGCCAATAGTATCCTGACCGGCAATTTTTACAAAATCTCCAACATTAATAGAAGTATTAACAACTTCGGAAACAGGTTTTGTTTTTTTCTTTTCAAGCAGAGGTTTTAGTTGTTCAACAGGTTTTTTTCTGATAATTTTATCTTTGTGTTCCTTAAGCTTTTTTCTGAGTCCTTTTGTTTTTTCTTTTTCCGCCTGAATTTCCCGTATTTCCCTGATAGTGTTTTCAATTAATTTATTAGAACCGTTAAGAATTTCCATGGCTTCTTCTTTTGCCCTGCTGATAATACTTTCTTTTGTGCTTTCAATTTTTTCAACCAAACTTTCATATTTATTGATTATTTCGCTAAAGAATTCATCAGCAACTTTTAACTCGGTTTGTTTTTTATCAATTTCACGTTTTTCAACCTCCAGTTGTTGCAGTTGTTTGTCAAAATCCAATTGTTTTTTACCCGTTTTTTTTGCAGCATTTTTAAGAATGATTTTAGGGAACCCAATTTTTCTGGCAATTTCAAAAGCAAAAGAGCTACCTGGTTTCCCGATTTTTAACTCGTAAAGCGGCTGCATATTTTTTGAATCAAAAAGCATAGCACCGTTAATTATCCCACCGGTTTTATCAGCAAATAATTTTAAATTTGAATAATGAGTTGTTATGACCCCAAATGCCTTTTTCTCATTGATCTTTTCTAAAACAGCTTCGGCAATGGCACCTCCAAGCTGTGGTTCGGTTCCGGTGCCGAATTCATC
>JADFUO010000502.1 GCA_015222115.1 Bacteroidota bacterium
ATTATTGATAGAATAATTTTTTTCCCTGAATTTGTACGGGATTTTACTTTATTAAACATTTTTTTATCCTCCATATTTACTGAAAATGTTCAGCCCCTTATCCGGGTTAATTATTAATTTTGTTTCTCTATTTTAAGCAAAAAACCTGCCAGAAATTTTATCTTGATTCTGGATACTGGTTCATACTTTTTACTTTATACTTTCGACCAACGCCCAGACGGGTTAGCTTCGCTTCAGGAGTCCGTATGGATGTCTTTTATCTTTAATCAATAGATTGGTTAATTGAAAAATGGAACTGGCCTTTATTAGCACCGGGAATACCTGGAATTTCATCAAATCCGTAACCCCAGTCAAGTCCTAACATTCCAAACATTGGCAAAAATACCCGAACGCCAAATCCTGCTGATCTTTTAACTTCAAAAGGATCAAAACTATCAAAAGTAAGCCAAGAATTTCCTGCTTCTAAGAAACCCAATGCATAAATTGTTGCATTCGGATTAAGTGATAAAGGATATCTTATTTCAAACGTATATTTACTAAAGATAGTACCTCCAATATTTTTATTTCTGTAATACCCGGGAGTAATTGTTTCGTTACCATATCCTCTCATTCCGATAATTTCTCTTCCGTCCAGATTGTTATATCCCGATAGTCCGTCACCACCCAAATAGAATCTTTCAAATGGTGTTACTCCGATCTGTTCGTTATACGTTCCGAGAAAACCAAATTTTGTTCTAACACTCAACACTAATTTATCAAGCAATTCCATATACCATGATGCATAAAATTTCCATTTATGATATTCAATCCACTTATATTTTTCATTATCATCAAGTGTTGAATAATCTTTATCGGAAAATATCGAATAAGGTGGTGTTAATTCCAATGATAATGAAACTTCGGAACCATACCGCGGGTAGATAGGTGAACTGACGGAATTTCTTGCAAAAGTTACAGTATAATTAATATTGTTATAATCCCCGTTACCTGTTCCGAACGAAAATATTTTTGAATAGTTTTTTAAATCGTAACGCTGAAGATTAATACCCTGATATAAAGTAAAGAAATCATCGGGCCATAATAATCTTTTTCCTAATCCAAATGACAAACCATTAATAATAAATGATGATCTGTTAACATCACTCTTTGGCAATCCGTTTGAGTAAAGAGAATGATAATACGATACACTGAATGCGTTTGGTTTTTTTCCACCAAGCCATGGTTCGGTAAATGATACACTGTAACTGAAATATCCTTTACCATAAGTTTGTAATCTGAGGCTTAATTTCTGACCATCTCCGGTAGGTATTGGATGCCATGCACCTTTTTTAAAAATATTCTTTAAGGAAAAGTTGTTAAACGAAACCCCTACGGTTCCTATGATCCTGCCATAACCCCAGCCTCCTGATAATTCAATTTGATCGGATGATGTTTCTTCAACTACATATTCAATATCAACCGTACTGGATGCAGCATCCGGCACAATATTAGGAACAATTGATTCAGGATCAAAATAACGGAGTTGTGCCAATTCTCTTGTTGTTCTGATAATATCCGTGCGGCTGAATAATTGTCCGGGGCGGGTTCTGAGTTCACGAATTACAACATGATCGCTGGTCCGGGTATTTCCTTTAATAGCAACTTTGTTGATCCTTGCCTGTTTGCCTTCTCTGATCCTTATCTCAAGATCAATGGAATCGTTTTCAACCAGCACTTCAACCGGAGTTGCTGTGAAAAACAAATAGCCATCATCCAGGTATAATGAACTCACATCATAACCGTTTGGATTAAATGAAAGATTGGTTTCAAGTAAATCTCTATTATAAATATCTCCTTTTTGTATTTTTAACCTGGCATTTAGCTCTTCGGTAGTATATTTTGTGTTGCCAATCCATTTAATATTCCGAAAATAATATTTATTACCTTCATTAATTGTAATGTCAATATTTAAAGTGTTTTCACCACTTCTGTAAATAGAATCTTTAACAATCTTAGCATCCCTGTATCCAAGATCATTATATAATTTTATCAGATTTATTTTATCTTCTTCATAATCTTCTTCAATAAATTTTGAAGATTTAAAAATCCTGATCTTGATATTTTCATGCGCATATTCATTAAATGCCTTAAAAATATCTTCTATATCAAGGTGCAAAGCAGCTTTTATAATTACAAATAACAGAGAATCGATATTTTGTAGTGGTTTAAAAGTACCTTTTTCCTTGGTTTCTTTTAATGTACTTTTAATTTTTTGTGCAGATAAATGTTGGTTGCCATGGATGTTAATTTCGTAAATTTTAACTTTTTTATATTTTTTAATATCAATTATTAAGGTGACACTGTTTCCATGAAGGGTATCAGCAACTTGACTGATGTTTATATCACATTCAAGGTATCCTTTATCAATATAATGATTTTTTATGATATTTGTTGATCTGATAATAAGATTATCGGTAACAACATCTCCTCGTGTGAGGTTGATTTCATCGCGTAAATTATCTGCCTCTGCTTTCCTTATTCCTGAAAATGAAAATTTTGTTAAGCGCGGACGCTCTTTAAGGTCAATATTAAGAAAGATAATATCTCCGTGACGGCCAACAATTGAAATGATAATGTTTTCAAACAAGCCCTGATCCCATAATTTTCTGATTGCAGTAGGTATATCTTCGCCGGGGATTTTAATTTTATCACCGGTGTTTAAACCTGAAAGCATTTTTAATACATTATTATCAAGGTATTTAACTCCAGAAATAGTGATCCCTCCGATTTCATAAGTTTTCGGATTAGCATAATTAATATTAATCAGGTCTTCACCTATAGTAATCTGAGCGAAAGAAGGAATATTGATAATTGAGCCGATTATTAAAAAAAGCCCTGAAAGAAAGGAAAATATTTTTATATTTTTTGGAATACACGGGATTAAATTCATTCTAAATTATGCCTTTTTAATTTGTTCACTAATCATCCCGAATCTTCTTTCACGGTTTTGAAAATTCAGTATTGCCTCATAAAGATCTTCTTTGCGAAAATCGGGCCATAATTTCGGGGTAAAATATAATTCTGAATATGCTATCTGCCACAACAGGAAATTACTGATTCTGTATTCTCCGCTTGTGCGAATCAGAAGCTCAGGATCGGGAATTGATGAAGTTGTAAGGAATGAAGAAAACACTTTTTGGTCAATATCATCAATTGAAATTTTATTGCTTTTAATTTGTTCAATTATTGTTTTTACGGCTTTAACTATTTCCCATCGCGAGCTATAGCTTAAAGCTAATACCAAAGTCATCCTGTCATTTTTTTCCGTATCCTTTATTGCCTTCATTAATTGCTTATAACTGTTTTTGTGCAAACTTTTCAAATCACCTATTGCCTGCAGTCGTATGTTATTTTTATTTAATGTTTTTGTTTCTTTATCAATTGTTTGGACTAATAATCTCATTAGAGCATCTATTTCAAATTTGGGACGGTTCCAGTTTTCAGTTGAAAAAGCGTAGAGGGTTAAAAAGTTAATACCGAGTTCTGCAGCTGCTTCAGTAGTTTCCCTTACCGATTTCACTCCATTTTTATGACCGAAAATTCTATTTTTACCTTGTCTCTCTGCCCATCTTCCGTTACCATCCATAATTATGGCAATATGATTAGGTAATTTTTTCAGGTCAATTTTATCTTTCAAGCTCATTTAATCAAATCAATTTATTTTAATACTTTTTTCGTATTCCATAATCCAAACATCTTGCCCGGCCTTTCAGATTGAATTTATAAGTTATTGTAATTCCTGCAAAAGCATACCAGTCGTTTGTTGCAGGATCACCTCTTTCCATGTACGGTTGATGATCAAAAGTAGGATCGGAAAGAGCCTGATCAATATTACCGGGATCAATAGAATGGCCGTTAAGGTAATATGTAGTACTAACATCATCAATATAATCAGTAAAAGTTTTCCTGATGCCCCATTCAAATCCCAAACCTATTTTTTTTGAAAGACTGTATTTAAAACCGAATCCAAATGGAATTGAAAAATTTGTTAATTTATATTCTTTTCTGCCGTCAAAACCAACAAACTGACCCTCGGTGCCAATATCCCGCAGTTTAACTCCATCAGCTTCCGGATTAAACATAAACATTGAAACACCTGCAAAAATATATGGTGTAAAATAAGTTCTTAAACTTCCTGTAAAGTAAGGGAAAAAGCTCAATTCAACTTGGGCTGAAATTTCAGTTATTTTTGAATTAAACTTCAGGTTTCTGCTTTCATTGGCATCATTGCTTTTTACTTCGCCATGATAGGCAGACAATCTGAATGTCCATCTTGTATCTAAGTTGTATCTTGCCAGTAAACCAAATGCAGGTTTAGAATGTTTAAAGTGTTTACCCGGATTTAAATCGCCGAGATAATATGAACACCCGCCAAAAATACCGGCTTCAATGCTTTGGGCATTTGCACCAAATGAGAATAAAAAGATCAGTGATATTATAATTAGTATTCTTTTCATAAAAACAGCACGCAAAATTATTATTTTTTTCAATATGGTTACATTATTCATTAATTTCTAAAATCCAAGCCCCATTTGAGCTTATCACGAATTGTCGTAAAAAAGTTTTTATTCGGCATTTGAACCAAATTAATTTTAAAATCTTCTTTTTCTATAACAAGTTCAATTGAAGAATCAATAGTGACGGTTCTTGAATCCAAGCTAACAAGGAATTGTTCGTTCTTGCCTTCAACATTAATTTTTATAATATTATTGTCTGATATAACGAAGGGTCTTACAGTTAAATTGTGTGTTGCAATAGGAGTAATTACAAAATTTTCAGAACCGGGTGTAATTATTGGTCCTCCGCAACTTAATGAATAAGCTGTAGAACCTGTTGGAGTGGCAACTATCACTCCGTCAGCCCAGTATGAATTTAAAATTTGGTTGTCAATATAAACATTAATTACAATTAATGATGTTGAGTCTTTCCTGTTGATGGTTAATTCATTCAATGCATAATTAATATCCCCAAATAGATTATCAGGTGTTTTTAATTTTAACAAAGCCCTTTGATCTAAAGTGTAATTTCCTTTTATGATATTGTCAATTGCCGGTATTATCTCATCTTTTGAGACACTTGATAAAAAGCCTAAACGTCCAAGGTTAATTCCTAATATTGGTATTCCGGAATCGCGTACTAAAATTACGGTGTTGAGTAAAGTTCCGTCACCTCCGATTGAAAAAAGAAAATCAACGTTGTTTTTTAATTCTTTATGAGTGTTAAAAACCGATATGTCAGTGTTGAAACTAATAAATGGTTTTATTGAATGTAAAAATGGCTCATAAATAAATATTTTACTTCCAACAGATTCTAATTTGTTGATAAGCTGCTGAATGTAAGGAAGAATGGCTTCAGTTGATTTTTTACCGAATAATGCAATGTTCATTTTTATAATGATAAAAGATATATAAAGTGCAAGATTACAAAATAATTAGCTTTGTAATTATAAAATTTAACATTTATTAATATTTAACCTTTCTTTAACATTCCATTTCTAAAACAATTATCTCTTACATTGCTTAAAATTTCTTTCAATCTTAACTTAGTAAGAAATGGAATGTTTTTAATTATAAATTTTACAATCTAAATCGATGCCTTAAAATGAATAAAGAAACCGGTTTCCTTCATTTTGTTCATGGAATATTCAAATCTGATAACAATATCGTAATAAGTTACAAAATCAATACCAACACCTGTTCCGTATTGAAATGAATTGGAAAGAGTATTATTTTGATAAAATTCATCATCATATACATAACCAAGATCAATAAATAAATTAAGGTATATGGCGTAATGGATGATATTGAATTTCTCGGTTTTAATAAAATTAAATTTTAGAATTTTTGTTGGAAGCAACTCAAATTTTAAATTAGTTTTGAGTAATCCGTAATTTTGCCCGTCAATTACATAAAATTCATATCCTCTGATGTAATCATTTCCGTATCCTAATCCTCTTTGCAAAAAATACGGTTGAAAACTTTTTGAGGAAAATTTGGCTGTAAGACCCGAAGCAAAATAAAAACGGTTAAACAATTTTTTATATATATTAAATTTGCTATTAACAAATGTAATATTCAACCCATTCGGTTGAAGCATCCCAAAACCCTGTTTGTTAAATTCAATATCAAAATAATAACCGTTCAACGGATAGGGCTTATAATCACGATAATCGCTGATATATTTATAGTAAAATGAAAGAAACTTAACATCTGTTTTGTTGTCAATTGAATACAAAGGATTTATTTTTAATAAAGTATCTCCAAGCAAATATTGATTATACCCAATATATAATATATGTGTATTATGAATATCGGGACGATTTAATAATTGAATGTAAGAAATAAATTTTTGTTGGGGATAAAATTCCTCGTCTTTATAATATTCAATATTATTGTTAATTGTATTAACAGAAACCTCGTGATTACGGCCATAACTTACTCCGAATGCCAGTCCGATAGTTTGTTTTTTGTTAATGTAAGGAATTTCATAAAACAATCCGAATTTTTCCTCGTAACCAAAGCGTGCTAATATTTTTAACTGTTCCATTCTACCCCTGAAATTATCCCAAACCAAAAACATTCCATAGTTTATCTTGCTAAAGTCTTTGGTTTTCCACCATGTATTAAAATTTCGGTCGGCAAATTCTAAAAGTGGCCAGGGCCAGATGTACCATCGCTCAATAACAGCGATAGTAATATTTATTCTGTAAAAATCATTCGCAAGTATAGAAGTTGTATCAATAGTTACAAAATTAAATAAGGAAATATTTAATAAATTTTCACGGCTTTCTTTTATTAATTTTGATAATTGATGCAGGGATAAAGTGTCATTAACTTTAAATTCCAGTTCACGGAAAATAATATAATCCTTGGTTTTTTTATTTCCTTTAAGAACAATATTATTGATAATATATTTTGATTGGTCTGTTACTGAACCGGTTATAAGGCTATCAGAATTAAATTCCGGAGTGTATGGTTTAAAATTTCCTGAAAACGATTGAAATGAGATAAGTAGTAAAAATATGTAAAAGCCGGCTTTCATCAAATAAAATGTTGGTTTTTTTGTAAGTATTCAGTTATTCATTTATTTTTATTATTCCAACGACTAAAAAGGAGTCCGTATGGATACTCCAATATTCCATTATTCCAATACCACTTATAACCTTCCTTTTAATTTTACTGATTATAATTCTAAATATCAGATATTCAGATAATTCATTAAAGATTCAAATCTTTCACGCAAATCATCAAGGTTTTCTTTTTCAGAATATGAAGCTTTTACAATATAATTATACCTGTTAAAAGTTTGCAATACAGGAAGAATATCTATTTTATTAATTTTAAGAGTTACTTCAATCTTGGTTGAATCGGGATGAGAAGTAACATACAAACTAAGCACCTTTGCACCATTTGATTCCACTATTTGAGCAATTTCAGTAAGTGAATAATCATTATTATTTATATCAAGAACTATTATGCCTCCGGGATTGTTTATTGCAGCTATCTTTGAAAAGTTCTTAACAAGAATATTCAAGGTTATTGAACCCATATATTTATTGTTATTATCCAAAACCGGAACCAATGTTAATTTTAAATACGATATCAATTTAACAACTTCATAGAAGTGATCATATTCAATAACATAAGGTTTTGGTAATGATAAGGCAAAATTTCCAAGCGGTTCGTCAAAATTATTCAGATTATAAATATCAACATCTGAGATTAAGCCTAAAAAATCAACATTATCCACAATCGGGAGATGTGAAATCCTGTAATCGTCCATCATGCTCAATGCCGTTGAGCCCGTATCAGAGGTTTTCAACGGTATTATTGATTCTGATATTAGTTGTTTTGCTATCATTTTAATTTATTATTTGTTTTATGTCAAATACTACAGGTCAAACAAGATAAAAGACAAAATTAAAAAGATAAAAGTAAAAAAAGTAAGATAACCCGCAACACACAACTGTTATTAAATTTCCATCAAATGTAGCTTTTGTTCAAACTTTGATTTTAAAAAAATTACTTAGTTCCAGTTATCTTTATCAAAATAATCATCATTTAAAATACTTAAATAATTGTTATACCTTGACCGGCTAATCAATCCTTTTTCCAAAGCTATTTTTACGGCACAGCCAGGTTCATGAACATGTGTGCAATTGTTAAACCTACAACCGTGCATATATTTCCTCATTTCGGGAAAACGCTCGGCAATTTCCTCTTTTTTAAAATCAAGTAAACCAAATTCTTTTATACCTGGTGTATCAATAATAAAACCACCAAACGAAAGCTCGTACATTTCGGCAAAAGCAGTGGTATGTTTTCCTTTTTTATGATATGATGATATATCTTTGGTTTTAATTTTAAATTCAGGTTCAATTGCATTTATCAAAGCTGATTTTCCAACTCCCGAATGTCCGGCAAATAAATTTATTTTTCCTTTTAAAACTTTTTTAATTATTTCAATATTATCGCCTCTAAGTGCAGAAACCGAAAAACATTTATATCCGGCAGATATATAAATATTTGTTATTTTATTGTGTAATTTTTTTAGTTCATCATCATAAATGTCAATTTTATTAAAAATTAAATTAGCCGGAATATGATATGCTTCAGTTGTTATGAGAAATCTGTCAATAAATCCCATAGATGTTCTGGGTTCAGCAAGAGTAACGATTAAATAAGCCTGATCAATATTAGATGCAATAATATGAGAAATTTTTGAAAGTTTTGTTGCCTTACGGATAATATAATTGCTTCTTGGGAAAATTTTAGTGATCAAACCTGTTTCCTCAAAAGGTAAAATATCAAAATTTACCTTGTCCCCAACCGATATGGGATTTGTGGCTTTTATACCTTTAATACGAAACTGCCCTTTTAATTTACAATTAAATTTTTTACCATCATTTCGCCTGACAGTAGACCAGCTTCCTGTGGATTTTATTACAATACCTTCCAATAAAAATTGATTTTATTTAAAATTATAATGCTTTCTGATATTTTTTTTAACATCCCAAACGCATTTTAAACCATCTTTAAAAGTAACAAAATCACCGGGTTTTATTTTGAAATTTCCCTCATCTGTTTCAACGGTAACTTCACCGTCTAAAATCAGGCATTCCTCATTACCATTATATTCCCAGTCAAATTTTGAAACTTCTTTTTCCCAAATAGGCCAGTTTTTAATGC
>JADFUO010000503.1 GCA_015222115.1 Bacteroidota bacterium
AACAAATTATTTTAAACATATTAAATTTGCAAAACCTTTAAAAGTAAGAATGGATGGCAAAAAAAGAATTTCTGTTATTACTTTTAATTAAAAATATGACAAACAAAACTCACAATATTATTAAATAAAAATATGGATAAAATATTTGAAAAACTTACTGAAAGAGTTAAGGAATTAAATTGTATATATCAGGTAGAAGAATTACTTAAAGATAATAAATTAGATCTTGAAGATATATTTTTAAAACTAACCGAAATAATACCACAAGGATGGCAATATACTACTGTTTGTGAAGTAAAAATAATTTATGAAGGTAAAATATATAAATCTGACAATTTCAGAGAAACTGAATGGGTCCAAAGTGCAGATATTGTAATAGATAATAACATTGTTGGGGAAATTCAGGTTTTTTACACACAATTAATAAGATTGTTGAATAACAGTCAGTTTCTTCCTGAAGAACAAAAATTATTAAATAATATTACTGATAGGCTCAGCAATTATATTTTTCATAAAAAATTAATTAAAACATTAAATTACCTCAAATCACCCTCAAAAAAATATAATTCAGATGATGAGTTAAATGTTATTTTATCACCAGCTTCAGATGAACACTGGAAATGGAGATTAAATATGCTAAATATAATTTCTAAAAAGATTGATGCAAATAAATTTGGTGTCAAAGCAATTTATGTCATTGGTAGTACGAAAAATGCCAATGCAGGACCAGCAAGTGATATTGATCTTTTAGTGCACTTTGAAGGAAATGAAAGTCAAAAAAAAGAACTTAAAGCATGGATAGAAGGGTGGAGTTATTGCCTTGCTGAAATGAACTATATTAAAACAGGATATATGATTGATGAAGGATTAATCGATCTTCATTTGATAACAGATGAGGATATTACAAAAAAAACGAGTTTTGCTGTTATGATTAATGCAGCTACTGATCCTGCTCGCTTGCTTTTTAAACTAAACTCAATAATAAATTCTTAATTAATTTATGTAATTCTAAAAAATGTGTCTTTGCTTTTTTGTTTCTGATATTCATGGTAATATTAATAAGTACGAAAAATTATTTAAGGAGATAAAAACTGAAAAACCCAAATTAGTATTTTTTGGAGGAGACCTTTTACCTTCTGGATTGGCATTTGATAAAAAATATTCCGATTTTGTAAATGATTACCTTGTTAATAATTTTATTGAAATTAAAAATATTTTAGGTAATTATTATCCTGAAGTGTTTTTAATATTAGGAAATGATGATCCGAGAATTAATGAATCTGCAATAATTAATGCTGAAAAAAAAGGTGTGTTCAAATACATTCATAATAAGAAAGTTGGATATAAAAAATATAACATTTATGGACTTGCTTATGTTCCTCCTACGCCTTTTTTATTAAAAGATTGGGAACGCTATGATGTTTCAAGATATGTTGATCCCGGCTGTGTTCCTCCAACAGAAGGATTTAGATCAATTCAAAATAATGAAAAGATTGAATATATTACAATACAAAAAGAACTTAAAAAATTAGTTAATAATGATGATCTTTCTAATTCAGTATTTTTATTTCATTCACCGCCATATAAAACAAATTTAGATAGAGCGGCACTTGATGGTCAAATGATTGATTTTGTTCCATTAGATGTTCATGTTGGTAGCATTGCAATAAAAAGATTTATTGAAGAAAAACAACCAATGGTAACTCTTCATGGACATATACATGAATCATCGCAAATTACAGGAAAATGGCAACAAAAAATTGGTAAAACTTATGCATTTTCAGCTGCCTACAATGGTAAAGAATTAGCTATAATCAAATTTGATTTAAACAATCCCTCTGATGCTATTAGAGTTTTA
>JADFUO010000504.1 GCA_015222115.1 Bacteroidota bacterium
GACCCATTTGGAATAGGTAAATCAGGATATTTTGTTTCGGGCGAGGATTTTGAAAAAATTGAAAGTGCCAGAAAACTTAAAGCATCCGAATATAATTATAACAGTAAACTGGGATTTCTCTCTCTGAATACAAACCTTAATTCCGATCAGGCTTTAGCTGTTGCTTTTCAATACACAAAAATTGGTGATACGGCTGTTTATCAAGTAGGTGATTTTTCTGATCAAGGAATAAACGCCCCTGCCTGCCTTACTGTTAAATTATTGAAAAGTACTACATTAAATACCAAAAATCCTATGTGGGATTTAATGATGAAAAACGTTTATTCGCTTGGTGCATACCAAGTGAACAGGGAAGATTTTATCCTTAACATTTTTTATTCAGGTAATAAAAACGGCGTTCCAACTGCTTATTTTACCGAAGGTGGTGAAAATATTAAAGGTGTACCGCTTCTCCATTTATTTAACTTTGATAATTTAGACCAAATGTTGAATCCGATAAAAGACGGTGATGGTGTTTTTGACTTTATTGACGGAGCAGCACAAAATGGTGGTACAATTCAATCTTCAAACGGAAGGATATATTTTACAGTACTGGAACCTTTCGGAAAATACCTGAGAAATCTGTTCGGCAATGATACGGTTCTTGCAAATCAATATGCCTATGATTCATTATATAGTATGACTAAAACCGGTGCCGAACAATATCCCGATAAAAATAAATTCCTTATTGATGGATTTTATAAATCTTCTACAAGTAACGAAATTTCGTTAAATGCTTTAAATGTTCCGAGAGGTTCGGTTACTGTTACTGCCGGAGGAATACCATTAACTGAAAATGTTGATTATACTGTTGATTATACTTTAGGAAGAGTACGAATTATTAATGAAGGAATTCTAAATTCGGGAACACCAGTATCTATAAAGCTTGAAAGCACCTCGCTTTTTAATATACAAACAAAGCGACTTATGGGAGCACATATTAATTATGCCTTCAGTGATAATATTAATTTTGGTGCAACCATCATGAATCTAACCGAACGACCCTTAACCCAAAAAACTAATTACGGTGATGATCCGATTTCAAATACTATCTGGGGTTTTAACTTCGGTTTTGAAAAGGAATCAAGATTTATAACCAAAATGGTGGATAAGATACCATTAATAAATACAAAAGCGGTTTCAAAGGTCACTGTTGACGGCGAATTTGCCCACTTTATACCCGGTCATTCAAGAGCTATCGGTAAAAGCGGCACATCTTATATTGATGATTTTGAAGGAAGCAAATCAACCATTGACCTTAGAAATATCGGTACATGGTTTTTAGCCAGTACACCTCAACATCAATTGGATTTATTTCCCGAAGCAGCACCATCCGAAGGAATTAATTATGGGAAAAACAGGGCAAAATTAGCATGGTATGTTATTGATCCATTGTTTTACGACAGATCAGGAAACCTAAAACCTCCGAACATCAGTAAAGACGAACTTTCAAAAAGTTCAGTCCGCCAGATTTTAGAAACGGAAGTATTCCCAAATAAGGATATTCCAAGTGGTGTTCCTACAAATATAGCTGTGTTTAATATGGCTTATTATCCTGAGGAAAAAGGACCTTATAATTTTGATGCAGAAGATGTTTCGGGTCTTACTTTTGGTATTGATCAGGACGGAAATCTCAAAGTTCCTGATTCACGCTGGGGCGGTATAATGAGAAAAATTGAGTCAACGGATTTTGAAGAAATAAATGTCGAATATATTGAGTTCTGGATGATGGACCCCTTTACTGAAGACCCTCATAATTCAGGGCAGTTGTACTTTAACCTCGGAGATATTTCGGAGGATATTTTAAGGGATTCAAGGAAAAGTTACGAAAACGGTTTGCCAACATCTGCAGATGTGAAAGATGTTGACACAACAATGTGGGGGCGGGTTCCGACAATTCAGGCATTAGTTGAATCGTTTGACAATGATGAGGATTCTCGCCCGTATCAGGATATTGGATATGATGGTTTGATGGATGAAGATGAAAGAACGTTCTTTAAAGATAATCCGTTCAATAATAACTATCTTATTGATATTGAAAATATGTATGGATTGAATTCCAGAGCATACCAAAATGCATATCAAGATCCTTCGTCCGATAATTATCATTACTTCAGGGGTACTGATTATGATGAAAGCAGCAATTATTCAAGCATTCTTGAAAGATATAAAATGTATAACGGACCCGACGGAAACTCACCTACTGATAAGCAAAATCCTGAAAACTATCCAACAGCAGCAACTACTATTCCTAATGTTGAAGATATTAACAGAGATAATACTTTAAGTGAAGCCGAAAGATATTTTCAATACAAAATCGACCTTGCACCGGATAAAATGAAAGTTGGGGAAAATTATATTACTGATGTTTATCATGCTCAGGGTATTCCATTGCCAAATGGTGAAGTGGGTAATATAAAATGGTATCAGTTTAAAATTCCTGTCAGTCAGCCGGATAAAGTTATCGGTAACATTCAGGATTTTAAATCAATACGTTTTTTACGTATGTTTTTCAAAGGGTTTGAGAAACCTATTGTAACCCGTTTTGCAACTTTTGAACTTGTAAGGGGTGAGTGGAGGAAATACAATCATTCGCTTTTGTCTCCCGGCGAATATGTACCGAATGATATTCAAAGCCAGACAATTTTTGATATTAGTGCGGTAAATATTGAAGAAAATGGTAAAAGATATCCAATTCCATACGTAGTTCCACCCGGAATAGAAAGGGAAATAAATCTTGGCACAACAAGTCTTACACGTTTAAATGAACAGTCAATGGTTTTGAAAGTTACTGATCTGATTGATGGAGATGCAAGAGGAGCATATAAAACCACTGATTTTGATTTCCGCCAGTATAAAAAGCTTAAAATGTTCGTTCATGCTGAAAAATTAAAAGAAAATGAAGACCTTGAATATGGTGACCTGACTGTTTTTATTCGTTTGGGATCGGATTTTACCGAGAACTACTATGAATATGAAATCCCGCTTACTTTCACTCCCTGGGGAACTTCCAGTTCCGACCCATATGGAATCTGGCCAGAAGCTAATAATTTTGATATTGACCTTGAAGAACTGGTTCAGGTAAAGCACAACAGGAACATCAAAATGCGAACCCAAGGTACAACAGTATCTCCTTCTTTTCCATACGTGGAATATCAGGGATCAAATAAAATTACAGTTCTCGGAGTGCCAAGTATCAGCGATGTAAAAGCTATTTTGATAGGGGTTAGAAATCCTAAGCAAAATTCGCTTACCGGTAATGATGACGGAGACCCGAAAAGTGCTGAGATTTGGGTAAATGAATTGCGTCTTTCTGATTTTAATAAAAAAGGCGGTTGGGCAGCAACTGCAAGAGTGGCTGCAAATCTTGCCGACCTGGGTAGAATAGTGCTTTCAGGAAATTACAGTACACCCGGATTTGGAAGTATTGAAAAGAAAATTAACGAGACACAAAAAGAAACAATTTCACAATTTGATATATCCACCGATCTGGAACTTGGAAAATTTTTTCCCGAAAATACAGGTATTAGGATCCCTCTTCATTTTGATTATTCCGAATTAAGAAGTAATCCTGAATACAATCCCTTAGATCCTGATATAAAATTAAAAGAAGATATTAAATCATACAACCTTGAGGATAAACAAGATTCTATTAAAAAAATTACCCAGGATTATGTCCAGCGAAAAAATATTAACTTTATTAATGTCAGAAAAGATAGAACAGGATCTGCCAGAAAAGCGCGTATTTACGATTTTGAAAATTTTGATTTTACGTATGCCTATTCCGAAATTTATATGCGAAATATAGATGTGGAATTTGATTTGCAGAAAAATTATTCAGGTGGATTCGGATATAATTTCACAACTAGTCCTAAAAATATAAAACCGTTTAACAAATCAAAGTTCCTTTCAAAATCGGATTATTTTGCCTTGATCAAAGATTTTAACTTCAATTATATACCTAAAGCTCTATCATTCCGGACAGATATGAACAGATTACATAATCAGAAAAAATACCGGAACAAGAGCAAAGGTCTTATTCCAATGAAGACATTTTATGTTAAAACATGGGATTGGAACAGAAATTATAGTCTTAAGTTTGACCTTGCACAGTCACTTTCACTTGAATATTCGGCAATGGCTAATGCATATGTTGATGAACCGCAGGGAAATCCCGAAAAAGGTACTTCTGAATATAAACGAAATAAAGATACAATAATTGATGAAATTTTAAGCTTTGGGACAATAAACCGTTTTACACAAGCATTAATCATAAATTATAATATCCCGATAAATAAAATCCCTTTATTTGACTGGATAAATGCAAGAGCAAGTTATCAGAGTAATTATTCATGGACTGCGTCACCGAAATCCATACAGAATCAACTTGGAAATCAAATTGAAAACTCAAACACAAAACTCCTAAACGGCGAATTTAAATTAACACAGTTATATAATAAAATTCCGTATTTGAAAAAGCTTGATGAGAGTAGTAAAAAAAGAAGAAGTTCGGTTAGTCGACCGCGAAGAAACATACCTGAACCCGAACCTGATCAACAAAACGATACAACCGAATCCAAACCAAAAGTTAATTATTTTAAAATTATTGGCGATCAGATATTGAAAATTTTAACCGGTTTTAAAAAGGGTTCAATAAATTATACCGAAACCAGTGGAACATTTATACCCGGCTTTTTCCCTCAACCAAGTGCTATTGGTAATAACTGGAATTATACACCCGATACATCCATATTTAGAGACCCGGATGTTTTCGGGGGCAGTTACCCAAAAAGTCTTGCCCCTGGAATAGGTTTCGTTTTTGGCGACCAACGGGATATCAGGAATGATGCTTTCAGATATGGCTGGATTTCGCCCGATACTTTATTGAATCAGGCTTATGCTACTAAATTCACAAGTAGTTTAACTATGAGGATCACATTTGAACCTTTACCTGATTTTCGTGTTGAAATTACAGCAGACAGGGTATATTCACAAAACTATGAAGAATACTATCGTGCCGACAGCTCAGGACGTTTTAATTCTTACTCACCCATTGACAGAGGTAGTTTTAGTATGTCGTATATTAGCTGGGGCACAGCTTTCGTTAAAGATAATAAGGAGAATATTTCCGGAAATTTCGAGAATTTACTGGCTTACAGAGTTGAAATTGCCGAACGTCTTGCCCACGAAAACCCCAATTGGTCGGGAAATTATATTGAAGATACTATTACTAAAGAATATTTTCCTGAGGGTTACGGACCAACTTCCCAGGAAGTGCTATTGCCATCGTTTCTGGCTGCATACAAAGGTAGCGGCCCCGGTAAAATAACATTAAACAAATTCCCGACAATACCTTTGCCAAACTGGAGAGTTACATATACCGGCTTAACAAGGATTAAATTTTTACAACAGCACTTTAATAAAATTTCTCTTTCGCATTCATATCGTTCAACATACAGCATAGGTTCATATTCATCTTTTATTAATTACAGGGAAAAAGACGGGTATTCTTCTGGGTATTATGCAAATGGTACTGATTTTATACCTAAATACGATATTGGTCAGGTTACAATTATAGAGCAATTTAGCCCCTTGTTAGGAATTGATATGCAATGGAAAAACAGTATGTCAACAAGAATTGAAATAAAAAAATCACGGAATCTTTCAATAAGTTTTATTAATAACCAGTTGACAGAAGTGGTTAGTGATGAGCTTATTGTGGGTTTGGGCTATAAATTTAAAGATGTTTCTTTCTCAATTAAATCAATAGGTGGCGGAGGAAGAAAAAAAAGATTAAAAAGCGATTTGGATATTAAAGCAGATTTTTCAATAAGAAGTAATAAAACTATCATAAGAAGAATTGATGAAAACAATAATCAGGTTTCAGCAGGTCAAAAAATAATTTCAATCAATACCTCGATTGATTATGTAATCAACCAAAAATTTAATATCCGATTATTCTTTGATAAAATCATAAATAATCCCTTTGTTTCTTCTCAATATCGCAATTCAACCACAAATGGAGGCATAAGCTTAAGGTTTACATTGAATCAATAAAAAATATATTTTTTATTTAAAAAAAATGTAATTTTGGACGTTTTAAAAATAAAATTCTTTTTACAATGAATATACCAGATAATTTAAAGTACACAAAAGACCATGAATGGCTTAAAATTGAAGGAAATGGAGCCCTTATTGGAATATCCGATTTTGCCCAGAACGAACTTGGTGATATTGTTTTTATTGAAGTGGAAACAGAAGGCGAAACTTTGGAAAAAGAAGAAGCTTTTGGAACAATTGAAGCCGTTAAAACCGTCTCGGATATGTTTATGCCTGTTGGCGGAGAAGTTATTGAATTTAATCCTAAATTAGAGAATAAACCTGAGCTTATAAATCAGGATCCATACGGAGAAGGCTGGATAATTAAAATCAATATCACAAATACTGATGAAATTGATGATTTATTATCGGCCGAGGAATATAAGGAAATTATTGAGGGATGATCTAAACATAAATAATGTTTATAAAAAATAATTGGCCAGGTATTTTATGGGGTGTTATTATTTTAATCATTACAGGAATACCCGGTAAATATTTCCCAAAAGTCACTACTTTCTGGGACTGGCTTTCGCCAGATAAAATCGTTCATTTATTTATGTTTTCAATATTTGTTTTGCTTTTAAATATTGGATTTAAAAAGCAATATACTTCAGCTAAACAACGTTTTATTTACATAATAGTATCTTTGTTAATTGGC
>JADFUO010000505.1 GCA_015222115.1 Bacteroidota bacterium
AATTTCATAATATATTCAAATTTACCAAAAAAATTGTCTTTAAATTTTCAGGACACCCAAAACCATAAAAGATTAAGTTGTATTATGTTGTTATTCTGTATTTTATATCTTAAAATATTCAACTTTATTAATGTGTGCGGAAAACAGGAGTACTATATAAAAACACAACGGGAACCCATTCTTTTGGAATAGATTCCCGTTCACTTGCTGAATGCCGTAGCTTTCAGTTTGCGCCAAGTTACTGTTATTGTGACTGACTTTTTTGGTTCTTCTCCGAGGAGTTTCCCCGTTTGTCAGGTTTTAGCCGCTCTTTACCCTTGCGGGTAACGCTCTTCTAAACCCAGCTTTCGAAAACTCTTTCAAGTTCCTGCTTCCGCCTTTCGGCTTGGCTTTCCTTTGAAAGTGGAGTCGGTTTTGCTCCTTCCTTGCGGTTTTCACCTTCCCTTCTCCGTAGCTTTTTTCGGCTTGCCTTTTATCCCTCACTTGATGAAACAAATATACGACATAAAATAACCCGTGGTCAAATATTTTTAATCATTATTATTCACAAACTATGAACAGTGGTTATTAACAATTGTTGATAAATATATAGTGGTTTTATTATCAGGCAACTAATAATGTATAAATCTTTAGTGTCTGTGAGTCGGATCTAATATTTTTTGGACCAGACTCATCGTTAATTATTATACTTTAATGGCTAAAATTATTTTACAGACCTTAATTTTTTTGCTATAATCCCTGAAATTTTTTCAATTGCTATTCTCTCCTGCCCCATTGAATCCCTTTCTCTGATTGTTACAGTATTATCTTCAAGTGTTTGATGGTCAATAGTTATACAATAAGGTGTTCCGATAGCATCTTGTCTTCTGTAACGCCTGCCGATTGCATCTTTTTCATCATACTGACATAGGTAGTCAAATTTCAGGAAATCCATAATCTCACGGGCTTTTTCAGGAAGTCCGTCTTTTTTTACAAGCGGCAAAACAGCAGCTTTTATGGGGGCAAGGGCAGGAAGTATTTTCATAACCACACGTTCCGAGCCATCTTCTAATCTTTCTTCAGTATAAGCATAACTAATAATTGCAAGGAAGGTTCTGTCTAAACCAAGAGAAGTTTCAACTACGTAAGGCACATAACTTTTATTGATATCCGGGTCAAAATACTGGATTTTTCTACCTGAATATTTTTGATGAGCTTCAAGATCAAAATCCGTTCTTGAATGAATTCCTTCAATCTCCTTGAATCCGATAGGAAATTCAAATTCTATATCAGCAGCAGCATTTGCATAATGTGCCAGTTTATCATGTTCATGGAAACGGTATTTTGATTCGGGAATACCCAATGACAGATGCCATTTTATTCTTTGTTCTTTCCAGTATTCGTACCACTTCATTTCTTCGCCGGGACTGACAAAAAACTGCATTTCCATTTGTTCAAATTCACGCATACGGAAAATAAACTGACGTGCAACAATCTCATTTCTAAATGCTTTCCCAATCTGTGCAATACCAAAAGGTATTTTCATCCTTCCGGTTTTTTGAATATTGAGATAATTTACAAAAATACCCTGGGCAGTTTCCGGTCTTAGATATATTTGATCGGAATCATCGCTTAATGAACCCATTTGGGTGGAAAACATCAAATTAAACTGACGAACATCCGTCCAGTTTTTTGAACCTGAAAAAGGACAAACAACCCCTAATTCCTCAATCAATAATTTAATATCTTCCAAATCATTATTATCCATTGCCGGATATAAGCGGTTTTTTATTTCCTCTATCTTTTTTTTGTTAGCAAGAACTCTTGGATTAGTAGATAAAAACTGTGCTTTGTCAAAAGTTTCGCCAAATCGTTTTTTAGCTTTTGTAACTTCTTTTTGAATTTTTCCTTCAATTTTTGCAATATGGTCCTCTATCAATACATCAGCCCTGTATCTTTTTTTTGAATCTTTATTATCAATCATCGGATCATTAAATGCATCAACATGCCCCGAAGCTTTCCAAACAGTAGGATGCATGAAAATAGCCGAATCCACTCCAACAATATTTTCATTATATTGAACCATTGCTTTCCACCAATGGTCTTTGATATTATTTTTCAGCTCAACACCATATTGACCGTAATCGTAAACAGCAGCTAAGCCGTCATATATTTCACTTGACTGAAACACAAACCCATACTCTTTGGCATGTGATATGATTTTTTTAAAAAGATCTTCGTTATTTGTCATGGTGCAAAAATAAAAAAAAGAAAATTGTTAAACAGTTATTAATAATTATTTACCAACATATTTTAAATTTTTCTGTGGCTAATATTAATTATCTGTTTTGATTTTAAGATATTGATTTATTGGAATTTATTTGAAATTTGAAATTTATAATTTATAATTTTAATATTTAGTTTATATTAAGGTACAATATTTGTTTAAAATTGCATATTACAAAATTTTACATAAACTAATATTTAATATAATGAAAACAAAAATCTTAATTCTAATTGCTTTACTAAGTATCACAACTGTTTTAACCGGCTTCTCAGTAA
>JADFUO010000506.1 GCA_015222115.1 Bacteroidota bacterium
AACAAAGGCTCATACGTAATGCGGGGTTTAGTAGTAAAATTGAAAATATGAATATAAAATAAACATCGGTGTAGGTTGAAAGTTTGGTGCTTCGGAAACCCGCACTACGCATAGCCCAACCGTCAGACTGTCTAAAAACCTAACATTATTTTGTTAATAATTTTATTGTTATTAAATCAGATGCTTTTTGTAAATTGAGTATCTTTAAAACATGAAATTTATAACAGGAACAAACAGAAACCAGGCAATTCTTTTCCCTGTCTCCCTCGAACAATCCATTGATGAAAATAATGAAGTACGCATCATCGATCTGTTTGCCGATAGTTTACCATTACAAGACTATGGGTTTGAGATGGAATATGTTGAAAACGGACGTCCGGCATATCATCCGAGCGATTTGCTTAAATTATACATTTACGGATATTTAAACAAAACCCGTTCATCACGAGATCTGGAAAAAGAATGCAAGCGAAATATTGAAGTAATTTGGTTGCTAAAAGGTTTACAACCTGACCACAACACGATTTCCAATTTTCGCAGAGATAACCCAAAAGCCATTAAAAAGGTATTTCAGTCCACAGTTAAAATAGCCAAACATTTTGATTTGATCGGCGGAAAACTCATTGCAGGAGACAGCACCAAGTTCCGTGCACAAAATAGCAAAAAGAATAATTTCAATCAGAAGAAGATAGATCGACATAAAGCATATATTGATAATAAGTTAGATGAATACAATAATCAACTTTCAGAAGCAGACGGAGATAAAAAGGAACAAATAAAAAAAGAAATAGAGAATCAGAACCGGCGTAAAGACAAATATAATCAACTGGAGAAACAACTGAAAGAAAGCGGAGAACCACAGATATCCACTTCAGATTCTGAAAGCCGACAAATGATAACACGCAATAATATTACAGAAGTAGCCTATAATATTCAAACAACAGTTGATGCAAAAAATAATATTCCAATAGATTATAAAATCACAAACACAAATGATTCAAAGGCAATGGGCAATATGCTACAAAGAGCAAAAAGCATATTGCGTAACAATGAATTTACTACTCTGTACGACAAAGGCTATCATACAGGAGCAGAATTTAAAACTGCTGCTGATTTAGGAATAGAAGTAATGGTAGCCATTCCAACAGTAGCTGCCAATGCACCAAATCACGCATACAATATTGAACATTTTACTTACAACAAAAAAGACGACTATTATATTTGTCCTCAAGGAAACAGGTTATTAACAACCGGAACATGGCATCAAACACGAACTTACCGTTTTAAAAGATACACCACAAAATCCTGCATGGCATGTTCTGTAAAAGAGCAATGCTCCAAAGCCAAATATGGCAAAGGAATACAACGAAGTGAATATCAGGAATACATAAATAAAAACAAAGAACGAATTAAACAAAACAAAGACTACTACAGACGAAGGCAGGCAATTGTTGAACATCCTTATGGAACAATAAAACGTCAGTGGGGCTTCAACTACATACTCACTAAAAAAGGAAAAAAACGGGCAAGTGCAGATGTTGGGCTAATGTTTGTTGCTTACAACATTCGCCGGATAATGAACATATTAGGAAAAAATGAACTGAAAAAGTACCTGAAAGTACTTATTTTGTTAATTTTGGCAATATATCGTCAAAAATGGGCCAAATTAAGCCGATTTAACATAAG
>JADFUO010000507.1 GCA_015222115.1 Bacteroidota bacterium
ATGTAGTCAGAGGCTTTAAACTTATTTATCCAATCATGAATTTGACTTTCAAATTTTCCATAGCCTATAATTATATAATTGAATTTTTTAAATTTATCTTTTAAGAAAGTTATCGCTTTGATTGCAGTATAATAATCTTTTTCTTTTTCGAAACGTCCAACTGATATGATTGTAATATGTTCACATTTCTTTCTAATAATTGGTTCGGTAGTTAATTCAAAACAATTAGATATTATTAATGCTCTTTCATTTCTAAAGCCTTTAAGAGCTAATTCTTTAAAACCACGATTATTATTATAAATAGTAAACTTATTAATATGGTTTTGTAAAATTTTCTGTAGCGGAAGCTTTTTCTTCGAGAACTCTGAACTCCTTATCCCACCGACAACATAGTTCACGCCTGCAATTTTCCCAATCAATCCTGCAATTAAATTTGTGGTAAGCAAATATGAAAAGATGATATCGACAGACTCTCTTTTTAAAAACTTATAAAAGGAAAAACATCGCTTCAGGTGGGAACCATTAAGAAATATGGTTTTTAAATTGTTTTCTTTTAGAATATCTAAAAACTTCTGTTCTGTTTCATCACCATAATATACCGCTAACCAAACATTGTATTTTTCATTCAAAGCCTTAGTTAAAAGAACAGCCTGTTTTTCGGCACCACCGCTGAAAAGAGTGTTTGTGAATATGCAAATATTTTTCAATTATGGCCCTCTGCGCAGAACATATCTTCAGCTTGACGTGCTCACCAGCCAATATGGCATGGCTCGTCCCCCCAGTCTTCTGCTTCAAAGCCAAACTCGGGATCCAGAGAAATAAAGACCAGAGAGTTGTCAAGTCCAAGCAACCCTGCGGGCATCATGCATGTACTTCCTCACTGTTCTGTCACTACCCTCAAAAATATGATTACAAGCTACTACCAATAAATTTAAGTAACTCACTTGCAAGTTTCATAGGATCATGATTTTTCTCTACATGATGTCTACATCGAACACACATTTCGTAATAATCATCTTTATTAATATTAATAAGTCTGTTGATTAAATCAGGAATAGCAGAAAAATCATAACTTACATAACCCAAGCCATTGGTAGCAATAATATTATCTGGATCTACCTTTGATGTTGTAATAACCGGAGTTCCTGCAGCAAATGATTCTAAAAATGTATTTGAAAAGCCTTCATAATGTGAAGTATTTAACAATGCATACGCATTTCCTAAAAAACCATTTATTTCAGCACGTTTTATATAACCTAGGAAAACGACATTACTACATTTCCTTAATTCAATCAAAGCCATTTCTGTTTTCTTATCAATATTTGATTGAGGTATACCACCAATCTTAAACATCATTTCCGGCATTTTTTTTACAACATTCAATAACCCCGGCAAATTCTTTTGATATTGAAATAAACCAAGCCATGCAATATATTTTCTATTATTGAAGAGTTTAATGGACTTCGGCAACTCATAATTATAAAAAGGGTTGTATAAAATTTTTAAATTCTTATCAGGAAATATTCTTTTGAGGTTGTGATACTGATATTTATTTTGACAAATAATTACTTTAGAGTTTGTTAATCCCTGATAATAAAATAATCTTGTAGCTAAATTTAAACGTTTTTTAATTCTTTCATCTGTATCGACATCATTAGCAATTCTATGAATAAATACGATATTATTCTTTTTTGAAATATAGGATAATATCCAAGTGATAAAACCAGCTCCAGCTTGTAAAATATAATCAGGATTATTTTTCTTAATAGATTGTTTAAGCCTTGGATATCTATAATACAGC
>JADFUO010000508.1 GCA_015222115.1 Bacteroidota bacterium
ACCAACTTATCAAATACACAAACCTGAAATTGAAAGTCTAACAATAGAACAATCGGGCAATAGAACCATTATTCAATTGTACTTTAGATTTATGCCGTGAATGGTTACTAATTTAAAAATTAGTTTCTATAATGGATATTTATTGATAACATATTAAAGATATTCAATGAAATGTATTTTGCGAATTACGGATTACGAATTACGTGTTTGAAGAATTCACGTAACTTAAAATTTGTAATTATTTTTATTGTAATAAAATAATTGTAATATAATTTTATCTTTGCATAAATAACTTTAAAATTGATTATATAGTTGTAACGGGATGAAAAATTTATTTAAAATATTGAGATATGTTGGACCTTACTGGGTCTATGCGATGCTAAATATTTTATTCAATATTTTATCAGTATTATTTTCTTTGGCATCTTTTGCATTGTTTATCCCTGTTTTACAGATGCTTTTTAAAACTACAGAAGTTCCTGCCGAGGTTCCCGAATTTTCGTGGTTAAACTTTGAATCTGTAAAAGAAAATTTTTATTATGAGATCAATAAAATGATTAGTGATTATGGCGAAATGGATGTTTTGTTATATATATGTGTTATCATAGTAGTTTTATATTTTTTTAGGAATTTGTTCCGCTATCTTGCCATGTATTTTCTGGCTCCTATTCGTAACGGCGTAGTAAGAGATATTAGAAACGATATGTATTTAAAAATCCTGATATTGCCATTGTCCTATTATTCAGAGCAAAAAAAAGGAGACATTATTGCCCGTATGACATCTGATGTTCAGGAGATTGAATGGTCAATCATGAGTTCTCTTGAAATGATCTTCCGCGACCCGATAGCAATAATTTCATATCTTGTAGCATTATTTATTATAAGTCCTTCGCTAACCGTATTTGTATTAATTCTTCTACCGGTTAGTGGTTTCCTGATAGGCAGGATCGGAAAAAGTTTAAAACGGACATCAGTAAAAGGACAAAGACAATTAGGAATTATAATGTCAATTATTGAAGAAACTATTTCGGGGTTAAGAATTATTAAAGCATTTAATGCTATTGATTCAACCGAACAAAACTTCAAAAAAACAAATAATATTTATACACGTCTGATGATAAAGCTTTACAGAAAGCGTGATCTGGCTTCACCGCTCAGTGAATTTTTAGCTACTGCTGTTTTGGTAGTTGTGATGTGGTTTGGTGGCAGACTGGTTTTAAGTCCCGGTAGCAGTCTTGACGCTGCAATTTTTATTGCTTACCTTGGAATTTTTTCACAAATAATTCCTCCGGCAAAGTCAATTACAACAGCCGTTTATAATATTCAAAAAGGGTCGGCTTCGGTTGAGAGAATTCAAAAAATATTTGACGCTGATGAAGTCATTATTGAAAAACCCGATGCTGTTCAGATAAAAGAATTTAAAAATAATATTGAATACAAAGATGTTTCATTTTCGTATGAAAAAGAGGAGGTGCTGAAAAATATTAATCTGACTGTAAAAAAAGGCGAAACAATTGCACTTGTTGGTCCGTCGGGCGGCGGAAAATCCACAATGGTTGACCTGTTACCGCGATTTTACGATTGTTCAAAAGGCGAAATATTAATTGACGGAACACCAATCAAAGATTTTATTATTTCAGATATAAGAGGATTGATGGGTATAGTATCACAGGAGCCAATCTTATTTAATGACACGATTTTCGGAAATATTGCATTAGGCATGGATGATGTTTCCGAAGAGGAAGTAATTGCTGCCGCGAAGGTTGCCAATGCTCATGAATTTATTTCAAAGATGGAAAAAGCTTATTACACAAATATCGGCGACAGAGGTGTGAAACTTTCAGGTGGGCAGCGGCAAAGAATTAGCATTGCACGTGCAGTATTAAAAAATCCGCCAATACTGATCCTTGACGAAGCAACCTCATCCCTTGACACCGAATCCGAAAGACTTGTTCAGGATGCATTGTTTAAACTGATGAAAAACAGAACTTCGGTTGTAATTGCCCACCGCCTTTCTACCATTAAGTTTGCCGATGAAATAATTGTAATTAAAAAAGGCGAGATAGTAGAACGCGG
This sequence comes from Bacteroidota bacterium, assembly GCA_015222115.1. Classification (GTDB taxonomy): domain Bacteria; phylum Bacteroidota; class Bacteroidia; order Bacteroidales; family JADFUO01; genus JADFUO01. The sequence continues at coordinate 2,077 of JADFUO010000508.1, forward strand.
TACACATGCCGATTTAATAGCTCAAAACGGAGTTTATAAAAAATTGCATGAGTTGCAGGTGTTTGAGTAAATTACGGATAATATGCGAATCAATGGTTGAAATTTTATTAAACCACGAAGTCACACAAAGTACTTCACTAAGTATCACAAAGAAAAAATTTGATTCTCATGAATATAGAAAATATTTTTAAAACTGTTTTAGATTGTTGAGATAAAATCTGTTGAATCATTAGCTGATATACATATGGCGCAAATACTTACTTATTTGAAGCTTTCGGGATGTAAGTTAGGCTTACTGGCAAACTTTAATGTAAGACATTTGAAAGACGGTATTAAACGGGTAATTCTTTTGTCCTTAGGGTGGCTTTGTGATATCCTTTGTGTATCCTTTGTGTTAAAAAAAGCCTATTTCAACCCTTGATTTGCATTATTTAATGATTTTTCTATAAACTATAATCTTTTATTATTAACCAAATTAAACAATATGAAAACAAAATCTTACAAAAACTGGTGGATATTCCTGATTTATGGAATATTAGCAATCATTTTCGGAATTATTGCATTAGATAACCCAATCGCAACATTGGATGTTCTGATATTATATTTCGGAATTTTACTGATTGCCGGCGGGTTTTTCCAATCTATCGGCGCTATTATTCATTCTAAAACAAAAAGTTGGTTTTTTTTGCTTTTTGAGGGCATTTTAAACATTATTTTGGGAATATTAATTATTTCCTTCCCGATATTAGCAATGGAAATGTTTGTTCTTTTTGTTGGTATCTGGATGTTTATAAACGGCTTTAGTCAATTAGTTACTGTTTTTGGCGTTAAACACGGTATCCCGCACAAAGGTTTGATTATTATTAATGGAATATTGGGGATAATTCTTGGTTTCGTTCTGATTATTAATCCTTTTGCAGGTACTTTCGCAATATCTTACTTGGTTGGATGGTCAGCAATTTTATTAGGAATTTTTATGATCGTAAGATCTATTTCTTTTCAAAAATCTAAATAATATATCATGGAAGAAAAAAAATTCAAAAAATGGTGGGTTCTTGCTGTTAACGGCTTAATCGCCCTGTTGCTTGGAATCCTTATAATATCAACACCTGCTACAACACTAATCATTATTGGCAAATATTTTGGACTGGTTATTTTAGTCGGTGGGTTAATTTTGCTTTTTACAGCATTTTACAATATTAAAAAAGAAAAAAGTTATGGTTTGATATTAATTGAATCGGTTATCACCATAATACTGGGTATTCTGATACTGATTTACACCCGTAAAACATTGGAGATATTTGTAATACTTATTGGAATTTGGGCGATTATTATTGGTATTTCCCAACTTGCTATCCTCATTGATAAAAATTATTATACATCCGGAAAATATCTTTTCCTTTTTAATGGGTTGTTAACTGTTGTTTTGGGAGTCTTTATGTTATTTAATCCGTTTGCAATGGGACAATTTTTTATAACTCTTGCCGGAATAGGTGCAATAGTTTTTGGTATTTTACTTATTTTATTTGCATTTAAAATCAAAGAGAGGCAATAAATAGTCATTCAATGGTCATTTTCCGAAAGCTTTCAGCGATTTTCTATCTATAAATCAGTGTAAGCGTTCACAGAATGCTGAAATTGGAAATCCATAGGACAAGTTTAGAAATTAGAGAAAAATGAAAAGAGTTTACGAATTAGAGGTTTACCCCGTTGGATACTTATTATATGTTGGTGATAACTCATTATAATACATTTTTATCCTACGGGGTTTACAAACTATCGGAAGAATTGTCTAATTTGGTTTGGTGCGATTTTGACAAGTGGAACAAAAAGGTTCAAAACACAGTTGGTTATCAGATTATACGAGCATCTGATAGTATAGCTGCGAATATAGC
>JADFUO010000509.1 GCA_015222115.1 Bacteroidota bacterium
ATTATGTGTCAAGCTTTATTAAAATCTTCTTTAACTTTTTGTATCACCCGGTTCATAATATCATTAAGATTATTAATGAGTTGCGGGAGTTCTTCAAGTTTGGATTTTTCTTTTGAAATATTTTCAATTAATCTTATTTCTGACTTTAATTCATTAATACTGAAGTTATCAATTGAAGATTTTAATTTATGTGAGTAAAATGAAATTTTTAATATTCCCAATTTGAGAATAATTTCTATGATTAATTTTTAATCAAGCTTGTTTCCATTTTTCGGAAGGTTTTGATTTTTTAATACTCCATAACGATAGCTGACAAGCCTAAGCAGGTAAGTGCGTTGAAACGCACTATTATTAAGGGATTTGTTTTCATCACACCAAACTGAAGTTTGGTGCTATTCTCATAAGATTAGCACCATCCCTAAAGTTTTCGGGATAGCATGGTGTATTAATATACAGGAATTTTACACTTTGAATTTCGAATATTGAAAAAGGGTACGAACATTTTTTTACAAAACCCCATAAATTTCACAACCTCAGCCTCAGCCTTAGCCTTAGCCTTAATATTCTTTTTGTTTGTAGCTTTAGTTACGTTATGTTACAAAACATATTAAATTTGCCGTTGGATTTAAAATATTATCCTTCTTATAACGTATTAATTTTTATGATTAAAGTTTCAAAAAAAATATTTATTATAATCGGGAAAACACTGGCTTATTTTCTAATTGTCTTTTTTTCAGTAATACTGATTCAATATCTGATTGCTCCTGTTTATAAATTTCCTGAGATAAAAGTTTTTTCAGGCAGTAAAATTTATAATCCTTATCAGGATATTGACAGCACTATGTGGCGGAAAGGAAATTTCCAGATCCAGTCTTATGCATGGATGGGATTAACTAATGGCTGGAAAAATTCAAACAAAGAAATTGACAGTATTTATAAATACCTTGGATATGATATTATTGTTACATCAGATTATATGAAAATAAACAAACATGGCATTGAAAATGAATCATATATTCCGGTTTATGAACATGGTTACAGTATTTTGAAACATCATCAGGTCTGTATTGGCTCAGAAAAGGTTAACTGGAAAGATTACATGTTTTTTCAGAATATTCATCACAAACAACATATTTTAAATTCGCTGAGAGAAGAAAATGAATTGGTTTATATAGCCCATCCGAAACTCAGGGGTGCATACTCTCCTGAAGATTTCAAATTTTTAACCAATTATGATGGGATAGAAGTATTGAATAATTTCAGAATTTCAACAGCGCATTGGGATTCAGCACTTTCAACAGGACATTTTGCAACTATATTAAGTGATGATGATGCACATGATATTACCAATCCTGATGAAATAGGTCACCGCTGTACTTTTATTAATACCCGAAGTCTTGCCGCTGATAGTGTTATTAAAGCATTAAAACAAGGAAAAGCTTTTGGAGCGGATATCTACCGCCCGTTAGGTGAGAGCTTTGAAGTTAAAAAACAAAAAACAAACGAAATTGCTACTCTGAATAAAGTTGAAGTTTCGGGTGATAC
>JADFUO010000510.1 GCA_015222115.1 Bacteroidota bacterium
ACCAACTTATCAAATACACAAACCTGAAATTGAAAGTCTAACAATAGAACAATCGGGCAATAGAACCATTATTCAATTGTACTCTAGATTTATGCCGTGAATGATTACGTAAATAATTAATACAGATAGATACGATTTACTCCTTACTCCTTACTCCCTACTCCCTACTGCCACTATTTCCGCCTACTTCTTCAAAATCTTTCTTGCAATATTATAAAAATCAATTCCATCAAAATTTCCCGAACTCATCAATAAAAGATTTCTGTTGTTCCATTCCATTTCTAATAAATCCTGAAATAATTCTGATGAATCGGTATAAACCTTTAGATTTTGATTATTAAAAGCATTTTTCACCTGTTCTTTAGTTATCACAGGTAATTTTTTCAATTCTATTGTATGCAGATTAAAATAAACAAAAGGAAAATCGGCATTATCCATACATCCGTTATATAGCTCAATAAAATCCTTATTTAAACTGCTGAATGTGTGTAATTCAATGCAAGCAACCAATTCCTTATCAGGAAACTGTTCTTTTACTGCTTTAACAGTAGCTTTAAGTTTTGATGGTGAATGTGCAAAATCCTTGTAAATAAAGGTTGAATCATTTTTATCAATTAGTTCCAGTCTTTTTGTAGCTCCTTTATATGATTTTATAGCTTTATAAAACTGTTCGTCGCTAATTCCCAATTCATTACAAACCAATCTTGCACCATTAATATTTTTTAAATTATGTTCACCGAAAATTTTTAACGGAATCCATTTGTCTTTATATTTAATATAAGTAGCACCATTTTCAATTTTGTTTTGAGGTAAAGAATAAGGAAGTTTTTTTATTGTACCTTTTGATGATATTGCAATATTTTTAACCTCACGGTCATCTTCACAATAAATCAATGTGCCGTCATCTTCAATTAAATTAACAAAAATTTCAAATTGCTCAAGATAAAAATCATAAGTTGGAAAAACATTTATATGGTCCCATGCTATTCCACTCAGCAAAGCAATATTAGGTTTGTATAAATGAAATTTCGGCCGTCTGTCAATAGGTGATGTCAGATATTCATCACCTTCAATTAACATAATTTTTGTTTTATCCGATAACTTTACCATAACTTCAAATCCTTCAAGCTGAGCACCGATCATATAATCACAATCAATATTAAAATAATTTAATGTGTGAAGTATTATTGCTGTAATTGTAGTTTTTCCGTGGCTCCCTCCTATTACAACACGGGTTTTGTTTCTGGACTGCTCGTATAAATATTCAGGATAAGAATATATTTTTAATCCTAATTCCTGAGCTTTTAATAATTCGGGATTATCGGCTCTGGCGTGCATTCCAAGAATTACAGCATCAATATCTTTTGTGATTTTATCAGGAAACCATCCTTCTTTTTCAGGTAAGATATTATATTTTTTAAGCCTGCTTTTTGATGGTTCAAAAATCTCATCATCTGAACCGGTAATCTCATAAGCTTTTTTTTGTAAGGAAATTGCAAGATTGTGCATGGCACTTCCGCCTATTGCAATAAAATGCACTTTCATCATTTAAAATATTTAATAATATTTGACTTGAATAATTCGCAAATATAACTGATTTATATAAAACTAAGTTATCAGACTTTTCAAATACTCGTACAAAACTTAAATTATAATTATATTTGCCGGCTTAAACAAGTGCTTATTAATTTATGAGTCCGGTCAAAAAAGTATGATTTTAAAAATGATAGCCATCGGATGACTTTTTAATTAAACCCGTTGAAAACAAATTTGATGAATTTAAAACAAATTGAAAATCTAAATAAAAAATTTCAAAATTCTTCACCACAGGAAGTCATTTCATTTTTTTTAACAAAATACCCTGATAAAATTGCCTTTGCCACAAGTCTTGGAATTGAAGACCAGGTGATAACCGAGATGATTGTTTCAATCAATAAATCCGTAAAAATATTCACACTTGATACAGGCAGATTATTTCAGGAAACTTACGATTTAATCCAAAAAACAAACAGCCGGTATAAAATTAACATTGAAATATATTTTCCGGATACCAAACAAGTTGAAGAAATGGTTAAAGAAAAAGGAATAAACCTTTTTTACGAAAGTATTAAAAACCGTAAGTTTTGCTGCCATGTACGTAAAATTGAATCATTAAAAAGGGTTTTAAATAAATTTGATGTTTGGATAACAGGATTAAGAAAGGAACAATCGGAAATACGTGCAAATGATAAACTTATTGAATGGGATAAATTAAACGGGCTTATCAAAGTTAATCCACTGATAAAATGGACGGAAAAAGATGTATGGAATTATATAAAAGAAAAAAATATTCCTTATAATTCACTTCATAATAAAGGTTTTAAAAGTATTGGATGTGTGCCTTGCACACGTGCAGTTGAATACAGTGAAGATTCCCGCTCAGGCAGATGGTGGTGGGAAAATGATGGACACAAAGAATGTGGGTTGCATAAGAGGTAAAGGCTAAAATTAATGAGACTGAAATTACAAAAGGCGAAGCCGTATTATAATTTTATAGTCGAATTAATCCCGATAGCGAGGAACGAGCGTATCGGGATGAAAAGTATAATGGCTAAAGTATAAAGGTAATCAGTAATTAGTAGCAGTAGCAATAGTTTAATTAGTCCGTCCATCATTCCATTACTCCATTACCCCATCATTCCAATAAAAAATAATGTAGAACCTTTATTAATAATTTATTCAATTAATTGGCTATTTTTAGAAATTGAATTATGTTTGCATCAATACAAAAAATTAAATTTCTAGAAAATGCCAAGTTTTGTTATAACAGAAAAATGTGATGGTTGTAAGGCCCAGGACAAAACTGCCTGCCAGTATATTTGTCCGAACGACCTTATGGTTTTAAATAAAGAAACAAACAAAGCATACAACCGTGCTCCTGAAATGTGCTGGGAATGTTACAACTGCGTTAAGATTTGTCCGACACAGGCAATTGAAATACGTGGCTATGCCGATTTTATGCCTTTGGGTGGATATGTCCAGCCATTGAGAAGTACCGATTCAATTATGTGGTCGGTCAGATTCAGGAACGGGAAAATTAAACACTTTAAATTTCCAACACGAACTACCCCCGAAGGAAGCGCATCACCTGATGCAGGTTTTAACACTTCAACTGATGATTTGAAAAGTCCCATATTAAGAACTGAACCGGAGTCTTTAGGAACCAAGAAAATTGAACAACTTTAATGAACATCAAAAGTGAAACGTCCATAAAAAGTATATTTTGATAAACAAAAGAATGATTATGTAATAAATTTAGAAACTTGAAATTAGAAATTCGGAAAAAGACACAATTTCCAATTTCTAAACTTGTCCGTATGGATTTCTAATTTCCACCTCTTGATTTGGCAAAATGTAATCAACTAAAAATGTAGCAACTACAAAAAAACAAAAACATGAAAGACTTTGAAACTATAGAAATTACAACTGATATTTTAATTCTTGGCGGTGGCATGGCAGCATGTGGCGCTGCTTTTGAAGCTACCCACTGGGCTAAGCAACACAATCTTAAAGTTACACTGGTTGACAAAGCTGCAATGGACAGAAGCGGGGCTGTTGCAATGGGTCTTTCTGCAATTAACATGTATATCGGTTTGAAAGACGGAGATAATACAATTAAAGATTATGTAAAATATGTTAAAAACGACCTTATGGGAATTGCCCGCGATGACCTTGTGGCAAACATTGCCCGACATGTTGATTCATCTGTTCATCTCTTTGAGAAATGGGGATTGCCTGTCTGGAAAGATGAAGACGGAAAATATGTTCATGAAGGACGCTGGCAGGTTATGATAAATGGCGAATCATATAAAACTATTGTTGCAGAAGCTGCTAAAAATGCCCTTAAAGAACTCGGCGAAAACGGTTCGTATTATGAACGTATTTTTATAACCGAACCTTTAATGGATGGTGACAGATGTGTGGGAGCCATCGGTTTCAGTGTGCGGGATAATAAAATATATATTTTCAGGGCAAAATCTGTTCTTGTTGCAATGGGCGGAGCAGTGCATATTTTCAAACCTCGTTCTGTCGGAGAAGGATTGGGACGTTCATGGTATCCGCCTTTTAACTCCGGTGCAAGTGCATATTTCACAATAAAAGCCGGTGCAGAAATGACCTGTCAGGAAGTTCGTTTTGTCCCCGTCAGGTTTAAAGATGCTTATGGTCCGGTTGGTGCATGGTTCCTGCTTTTTAAATCCAAAGCTACAAATGCTTTAGGCGAAGATTATATGGAAACACGTGCCGGTGAGCTAAAAAGGTGGGCACCGTATGGGTTAGCTAAGCCTACTCCTACTAACCTGCGAAATTATTTAATGATGCTTGAAGTAATGGAAGGCAAACATCCGATTTACATGAGAACAGATGAAGCTATTAAAAATATCGCAGCTAAAATTGATGATGAAAAAGAAAGAAAAAGAAAATTAAAAAAACTTGAAAACGAAGCATGGGAGGATTTCCTTGACATGACTATCAGCCAGGCATTGCTTTGGGCATCAACTAATATATTTCCTGATGAACAACCTTCTGAGATAGCAGCATGTGAACCTTATTTTATTAGCTCGCACTCAGGTGCATCAGGAGCATGGTTGAGCGGACCTGAAGATATGGCTCCTGATGAATATAAATGGGGTTATCCACAAATGACAACAATTAAAGGTTTATTTGCTGCAGGCGATGCTTCCGGTGCTTCAAGCCATAAATTCTCATCCGGTTCATTCACCGAAGGTAGAATAGCAGCAAAATCAGCCGTAAGTTTTTGTGTTGACCATCCTGAATTATCCTCTTTTGATTCATCTAAAATTGAAGATTTGAAAAGCAATATTCTAAAACCTTTGGAAACATTTAATAATCATAAAAATTATTCAAACGACCCTGATATTAATCCGAATTTTATTAAACCAAAAATGTTCATGTTCAGGTTGCAAAAGATAATGGATGAATATTCCGGAGGTGTATCAGCAAATTTTAAAACTTCAGAGGCATTACTTAAAAAAGGTCTTGAATTTATCAGGTATATGAAGGAAGATGCAGAAAAACTTGCAGCAGAAGACTTGCATGAACTGATGAGATGCTGGGAAAATATTCACAGATTATGGCAGGCAGAATCACATATCAGGACTATGCTGTTCAGGAAAGAGACCAGATGGCCCGGATATTATTTCAGAAGCGATTTCCCTGAAATGAAAGAAGAATGGAAGTGTTTTGCCAACTGCCGCTGGAATTCCGAAACTGATGAATGGGAAATGAGCAAAAAGGATGTGATTGATTTGGTGGAGATAGAGTAATTGGATTTATGATTTATGATTTTAGATTTGATTTTAAGATCGACAATTATTCAGTGTATAGAATTCTAAATTCTAAAATTTAAAATCTCAAATTGCAGAAGAAAAAGTAAATTCTATTTTATATTGAGATGAACAAAAAATAACATAATCAAATGCCGGAAAATAAAATACTTGTAGTTGGCGGAGGCATAAGCGGAATAACAACAGCTATTGAGGTCGCTGAAGTTGGTTATGAAGTAGTTTTGATTGAAAAACTTCCTTATCTTGGAGGAAGAGTTGTTAAGATGAATCAATACTTTCCTAAGCTATGTCCACCTTACTGCGGACTTGAAATCAATTTCAGACGGATAAAACAAAATCCAAGGATCACAATTTTTACTTCAACAATAATTGAAAATATATCAGGTTCAAAAGGTAATTTTACAGCTACATTAAAAACCAAACCCGCCTTTGTTAATGATAATTGCACTGTTTGCGGCGAATGTGAAAAAGTTTGTCCTGTTGAACGAACTAATGAGTTTAATTATGAAATGGATAAAACCAAAGCCATTTACCTTCCACACGAAATGGCATATCCATGGAAATACACAATTGATGAAAGCGTTTGTAAGAAATATGATTGCAAAAAATGTATTGAAGTTTGTAAATATAATGCAATTGACCTTGAAGCTACTTCCAAACAACTACAACTAAATGTTTCATCAATAGTTTTTGCTACGGGCTGGTATCCTTATGATGCAACTAAGTTAGAAAATCTGAATTTCGGTGTTTTTCCTAATATCATCACAAATGTTATGATGGAACGTTTGTCTGCACCTAACGGACCAACACTCGGTAAAATTTTACGTCCATCTGATAATAAAGAGCCAAAAACCATTGCATTTGTTCAGTGTGCGGGTTCAAGAGATGAAAACCACTTGCCCTATTGCTCGGGAGTTTGCTGTACGGCTTCATTGAAACATACTCTTTATATCAGGGAGCAACTCCCTGAAGCAAAAGTTAAAATATTTTATATTGACCTTAGAGTTAATGGAAGAAACGAAGATTTTCTTAATATAGTAAAAGCAGATAAAAATATTGTATTGATAAAAGGAAAAGTCGGATTGATAAATGAAAATCCAGATACTAAAGGATTGATCATTAAAGCAGAGGATACTATGACTGGGATAAGAAAAAAAGTAGAAGTTGATATGGTTGTGCTTGCTACCGGGATAGTCCCAAATAAAATTGATATTGAAAAAATAAAGTATGATAATAATGGATTCATAATACCCGGGTTACTTGAAGATGGTATTTTTGCTGCTTCATGTGCCAAAAGACCACTTGATGTTTCAGCATCATTAAAAGATGCAACAGGAATGGCTTTGAAAGCGATACAGGAAACCAAGTAAAAAATATTTCATTATTCATCATTCGATATTATACATTCGATATTTTTTAATTGACGGAATTTAGTTGAATTGCGATAGTAAAATGACGGAATTTTGAAATTATACTGAAACGTATCCATACGGACTAACTTTATGTCGTAAACTTTGCAAATGTCGAATTAAATTTCTAATTGGTTTTAAGCAATTTATGTTTCAATAATTTCGCATTCTCGTTTAGTATCAGTTTATTATTTGGAGAAATTAATTAAAATTTTTTAAACAATTATACGTGAATAAAAAAACAGGAGTATATATATGTTCAGGTTGTGAAATTGGCAAATGTATTGATATTGATACGTTGGCAAATATTGCAAAAAATGAATACAATACTGAATGTTGTATTAAGCACTCTTTTCTTTGTAATGACGAAGGTATTGGCATTATCAAAAAAGATATTACTAAAAAAAAACTTGATGCTGTTGTTATTGCTGCTTGCTCATCACGCGTAAATACTTCTGAATTTTCGTTTGAAAACAACGTTATTATTGAAAGAGTTAACATGCGCGAACAGGTTGTATGGTGTCATCCTCCCAATGATGAAGATACGCAAATGCTTGCTGAGGATACTCTAAGAATGGGTATTGCAAAAACCCTGTCAATACTTAATCCTGAACCATTTATTGGTGAAAATCTTTCATCAGATATTTTAGTAGTTGGCGGGGGAATAACAGGAATTACTTCAGCAATTGAAGGTGCTAAAGCAGGATATAAAATATTTCTCGTTGAAAAATCAGATAAATTAGGTGGTTGGGCAAATAATCTACATAAACAATTGCCACAACATTATCCTTATCAGCAATTGGAA
>JADFUO010000511.1 GCA_015222115.1 Bacteroidota bacterium
AAAAACTTATTTTAACAGCCTAATTTCAAATATCCAAACTTGTCCGTATGGATTTCTAATTTCTGAATATGAATTTTTCTAAAAATTATAAGTAATAGAAAATAAATTAACTACAAGAATATAAACAGATGGAAAACACTTATTCAATATCGGGAAACATAGTTGATGTTGTAAACCGGAAAATTTTTCAGGGGACAATTACTGTAAAAAACGGTAAAATATCTTCAATAACAAAAGAAAAAACCAATAACACAAATTACATCGTTCCCGGGCTGATTGATGCCCATATCCATATTGAAAGTTCAATGCTTATTCCTTCGGAATTTGCACGTATGGCGGTTGTTCACGGGACAGTTGCAACTGTTTCCGACCCACACGAAATTGCAAATGTGCTGGGAATAGACGGAGTTAAATATATAATAGAAAACGGGAAAAAAGTTCCGCTTAAATTTTATTTCGGTGCTTCGTCATGTGTTCCTGCAACAATTTTTGAAACAGCAGGAGCTAATCTCGGCGTTGATAAAATTGAAGAACTGTTAAAAACGGATGAGATAAAATATCTTTCAGAAATGATGAACTGGCCCGGAGTATTATCACACGATAAAGAAGTAATGGCAAAAATAGCAGTTGCAAAAAAATATAATAAACCAGTAGATGGGCACGCTCCCGGACTGAGAGGCGAGGAGGCAAAAAAATATATTGAAGCCGGTATTTCAACTGACCATGAATGCTTTACTATTGAGGAAGCGCTGGACAAAATCAAATACGGAATGAAAATAATAATAAGAGAAGGAAGTGCAGCTAAAAATTTTGAAGCATTAATTGGACTTATGGGCAAATACCCTGAAAAATTAATGTTTTGTTCTGACGACAGGCATCCCAATGACCTTGAAAAATGTCATATTAACGATTTGGTAAAAAGAGCAATAAAAAAAGGATATGATCCGGTTACAGTATTACGAAGCTGTGTTTATAATCCCGTTAAGCATTATGGTCTTGAAGTTGGATTATTACAGGAAGGTGACCCTGCTGATTTTATAATTATTGATAATTTTGATAATTTTAATGTTTTGGCAACATATATTGACGGAACTAAAGTTGCTGAAAACGGAAAAACCTTAATTGATCCAATTACAGATTCTACTCCAAACAATTTTAGAACAAAACAAATAAAATTACAGGATTTGCAGATAACACCACAATCCGATACTGTTAAAGTTATTCATGCAATTGACGGGCAATTGATTACAAATAAAATTTCAGCTAAGATAAATATAGAAAAAAATAATGCTGAAAGCAATACAAAAAATGATGTTTTAAAATTAGTTGTGACTAACCGTTATGAACAAGCCAAACCTGCAATTGCTTTTATTAATAATTTCGGGATAAAGAACGGAGCAATTGCTTCGTCAGTAGCTCATGACAGTCATAATATTATTGCTGTTGGTGTTGAAGATGAAGACATTATGAACGCCGTTAACCTGCTGATTAAAGAAAAAGGTGGGGTTTCACTGGCAAATGCAGATGAAAAAATAGTTCTTCCGCTACATGTAGCCGGTTTGATGTCAAATAAAGATTGTTATCTTATAGCTTCTGAATATGACAGTATTGACAAGAAAGCAAAAAAATTGGGTTCAAAGCTCAATGCTCCTTATATGACTTTATCGTTTATGGCATTATTGGTAATTCCTGAATTAAAGTTAAGCGATAAGGGTTTGTTTGATGGTAATAGATTTGAATTTACACCGTTATTTGAATAATTGGTTCTACATTATGTTGGTAAACTTTTTCGAATAAGTGCCAAAATATATTTTATTTTATACATACATATATTTGAATATGCTATATTTTTTTATATATTTGCAAAAAATTACTAATTAAACACTAAAACTTTTTCG